>NZ_JBEPSF010000016.1:0-137522 GCF_040548725.1 Stenotrophomonas sp. 2619
AGCGCCGGGCTCTGCCCGGCGGGCGCATTCATTGGCACGTCCACACACCGCGTAGCGCCGGGCTCTGCCCGGCGGGCGGATTCATTGGCACGTCCACACACCGCGTAGCGCCGGGCTCTGCCCGGCGGGCGCATTCATTGGCACGTCCACACACCGCGTAGCGCCGGGCTCTGCCCGGCGGGCGGATTCATTGGCACGTCCGCGTGCCAACAGCAGCCGGGTAGAACCCGGCGCTACCTGCGCCTGGCCAGGTCTTCCAGCATTTCCCACGACTTCAGCCCGCGCCCGCCCAGGTGGTGCAGCAGTACGGCGCGCATGGCGCGACGCAGGCTGGCAAGGTCGTCGGGGTCGGGTTGGCGGTCCTCGGCCAGTGCCAGCAAAGCACTGCCGGTGGCGGTGCCACGGCGGGGGTCGGCGCCGCGCTCGCTGAGCAGCCGGCGCGGCCCTTCCTGCGGGTCCAGTTCGTAGCGGGCAGCCGGGTCCACCGGCTCGCCGTCGCTGCCATGGGCCAGGTCGAACCCGAACCCCAGGGCTTCCAGCAGGTCGCGCTCGAACCGGCGCAATGTCCAGGCCAACGGCTCGCCGTCGCGCAGGCGCTGGCGGACCAGGCCGTAGTGGTCATACAGCTCGGGCAGTGGATCCTGGCGCGGGGCCAGCCGCATCAGCAGCTCGTTGATGTAGAACCCGGCCAGCATCGCCTCGCCGCCCAGCCGCGGTGCGGCATCCAGGGCTTCGGCACCGCGCAGCTGGGCCAGTTCACCGCGCTGCACGGCACTGAAGCGGATCCACTGCAGCGGCTGCAATGCCGCCCGCAGGGCCTGGCTGCGCGGGCTGCTCACGCCCCGCGCCAGCAGGCCGATCCGGCCGTGCTGCTCGGTCAGTACTTCCACCAGCAGGCTGGTTTCGCGCCACGACCGGGCATGCAGCACGAAGGCGGGTTCGTCATCGATGCGCATGGCGCAGCCGTCAGCGACCCGGCTTACTCGTAGCCGAACGCCTTCAGCGCGGCTTCGTCATCGGACCAGCCTTCACGCACGCGCACCCAGGTCTCCAGGAAGACCTTGGCGCCGAACAGGCGCTCCATCTGCATGCGCGACTTGGCGCCGATGTCCTTCAGGCGGGTACCGCCCTTGCCGATCACGATGGCCTTCTGGCCTTCGCGCTCGACCCAGATCACCGCGCCGATGCGCAGCAGGTTGCCGTCTTCGACGAACCGCTCGATTTCCACCGTGGTGGCGTACGGCAGTTCTTCGCCCAACTGGCGCATGAGCTGCTCACGGACCAGTTCGCCGGCCAGGAAGCGCTGGCTGCGGTCGGTGATTTCATCCTCGCCGAACATCGGCGGGGCTTCGGGCAGCAGCTTGAGCAGGTCGCGCACGAGCGCTTCCAGGCCGTTGCGCTTCTGCGCCGAAATCGGGTGAACGGCGGCGAACGTGCGGCCTTCGGTGACCTGCTGCAGGAACGGCAGCAGCGCCGCCTTGTCCTTGAGCCGGTCGACCTTGTTGACCACCAGCACGACCGGAATGCCCGAGTCGCTGAGCACGTTGAAGGCCAGGGTGTCTTCTTCGTCCCAGCGCCCGGCCTCGATCACCAGCATGCCGGCGTCCACGCCCTCCAGCGAGCCGCGCGCGGCGCGGTTCATTACCCGGTTCATGGCACGCTTCTGCACCCGGTGCAGGCCGGGGGTGTCCACCAGCACCAGCTGCCCTTCCGGGTAGCTGGCAATGCCCAGCAACCGGTGCCGGGTAGTCTGCGGGCGGTTGGACACGATGCTGACCTTGGCGCCCACCAGGGCGTTGGTCAGGGTGGATTTGCCGACGTTGGGGCGGCCGATGACGGCCACGCTGCCGCAATGATGGGGAATTGCTTCGCTCACTTGGAATCCAGTTGCTCGAGGGCGGCCGCGGCCGCCTGTTGTTCGGCCAGCCGTCGCGAGGCACCTTCGCCTTCGGTGCTGACAGCGGGATCGGCTACGCCACAGCGTACCCGGAAGGTCTTGGCATGGTCGTCACCCGACTCTGACAGCAGCTCGTACAGCGGCAGCGTCTTCTGTCGGGCCTGCAACCATTCCTGAAGGCGGGTCTTGGGGTCTTTCTCGGGCTTGCCGGTGGCCGGCAGCGCCTCCATCGAGGGGCCGAACCAGGGCAGAACCACGCCGCGGCAGGCCTCGAACCCGGCATCCAGATAGATGGCGGCCACCACCGCCTCGAGGGCGTCGGCGAGGATGGAATCGCGGCGGTGGCCGCCGGTCTTCATCTCGCCCGGGCCCAGGATCAGCCGGTCGCCCAGTTCGAGGGTGCGGGCGATGACCGCCAGCGCACCTTCACGCACCAGTTCGGCACGGGCGCGGGTGAGCGCACCTTCGTCGGCCTTGGGCCAGCGCTGGTACAGCGCCTGGGCCACCATCATGTTGACGATGCTGTCGCCGAGGAATTCCAGCCGCTCGTTGTTGGGCGTACCGGCACTGCGATGCGTCAGGGCCTGCTGGAGCAGGCCCGGATCTGCGAAGGGGTGGCCAATGCGGTCACCACGTTGGAAAGTCTTAGTCGACACCGGCGAGGGTCAGTTCCTGGTTCGAATCGAATTTGCCCACCACGTCGAGGTTGCCGATCAGTTCACGGCGCACTTCGTAGTTGACCTTCATGTTCCAGCCGCCGTCGATGCGATCGAACTTGACGTTGGCCGGCTTCACGTTTTCCGAGTAGTTGATGTACAGCCGCTTGAAGAACAGGTCCTGCACGCGGGCCGGCTCCATGTTGCCCACGCCCGGCTCCTTGGCCAGGCTCTTCATCGCCGAGCGCACCGAGTAGTACTCCTGGTACATCGGGAACAGCTTCATGCCGACATACAGGCCGAACGCCACCACGATCAGTACCGCCAGGAACGAGGTGAGGGTCATGCCGCGCTGCGTGTTCATCGTCTTCATTGCGTTCTCCCCAGATACGCGAGTGTGATGGATCAATTGATGCTCGAGCCGATCCGCGACGGCTCGAAGCCGTCCTTGCAGAACCACCCCGAGCAGTTCAGCCAGATCAGGAACGCCTTGCCGCGCAGGTTCTCTTCCGGGAGCAGGCCCCAGAAGCGACCATCATCGCTGTTGTCGCGGTTGTCGCCCATCACCAGGTACTTGCCGGCCGGCACCGTCCACTGGCCTGCGCCACGCGGGTAGTCGGTTTCCAGCACGGTATGGGTGCGGCCCGGCAGGTGCTCGACCAGCAGCGAGCTGCCCTCGCCCTGGCCGCGATGGCCGGCATACAGGCCCTTGTTGTCGTACTTGACCGGTTCGCCGTTGAGGATCAGCCCGTCCCCCTCGAACACGATCTCGTCACCGGGGATGCCGATGACGCGCTTGATGAAATTCTCGCCCTTGGCCGGATCGTTGTCCGAGTGGCCCGGGAAATGGAACACCACCACGTCGCCGCGCTTGGGTTCGCCCAGCGGGACGACCTTGGCATTGTTCAGCGGCAGCCGCAGGCCGTAGGAGAACTTGTTGACCAGGATGAAATCGCCGATCAGCAGGTTGGGCATCATCGAGCTGGACGGGATCTTGTACGGCTCGGCGATGAAGCTGCGCACCACCAGCACGATGGCCAGCACCGGGAAAAACGCCCGGGCGTAGTCGACCGCCACCGGCTCGGAATCCAGCAGGCCGGCGCGCGCGGCACGGCGCTTGGCGAAATACAGCTTGTCGGCCAGCAGGATCAAACCCGAGGCCAGCGTCAGTACGACCAGGAGGATCTCAAACAATTTCATGCGGTGTCCTTGGGCAACGGGTGCAGCGGTGCGGGTGCAACGGCTACGGGGCCATCCCTGCGCGCCCGGCGGCACCTGGCGGGTGCCGCGCGGTGGCCGGGCGACCTGCCGGCCTTACTTGTCCATCTGCAGCACGGCCAGGAAGGCTTCCTGCGGGATTTCCACGCGGCCAACCTGCTTCATGCGCTTCTTGCCTTCCTTCTGCTTTTCCAGAAGCTTCTTCTTGCGCGAAACGTCGCCACCATAGCACTTGGCCAGCACGTTCTTGCGCATCGCCTTGACCGTGGTGCGGGAGATGATCTGCGAGCCGACGGCCGCCTGGATGGCCACGTCGAACTGCTGGCGCGGGATCAGTTCCTTCATCTTCTCGCAGAGCTCGCGGCCCCGGCGGTCGGCATGGCTGCGGTGCACGATCAGCGACAGGGCGTCGACCTTGTCGCCGTTGATCAGCACGTCCACGCGGACGAACGGACCGGCGTCGAAACGCACGAAGTGGTAGTCCAGCGACGCGTAGCCGCGGCTGACCGACTTGAGCTTGTCGAAGAAGTCCAGCACCACTTCGGCCATCGGCAGCTCGTAGCTGATCTGCACCTGGCTGCCCAGGTAGTTGATGCCGATCTGGCTGCCACGCTTTTCTTCGCACAGCTTGATGATGTTGCCGATGTACTCCTCGGGGGTGAGTACGTTGGCGCGGATGATCGGCTCGCGGATCTCCTGCACATGGTTGACCGGCGGCAGCTTGGCCGGGTTGTCCATGTTAATGATCGTGCCGTCGGTCTTGAGCACCTCATAGACCACGGTCGGCGCGGTGCTGATCAGGTCCAGGTTGTACTCGCGCTCCAGGCGCTCCTGCACGATTTCCATGTGCAGCATGCCCAGGAAGCCGCAGCGGAAGCCGAAGCCCATGGCCTCCGAGCTTTCCGGCTCGAAGCGCAGCGCCGCGTCGTTCAGGCGCAGCTTGTCCAGCGCTTCGCGCAGGTCCGGGTAGTCTTCGGCGTCGACCGGGAACAGGCCGGCGAACACGCGCGGCTGCATTTCCTGGAAGCCCGGCAGCGGCTTGGCGGCCGGGTCGGCGGCCAGGGTCAGGGTGTCGCCGACCGGCGCGCCGTGCACGTCCTTGATGCTGGCGGTGACCCAGCCCACTTCACCGGCCCGCAGCGCCGGCAGCACCTTGCGCTTGGGGGTGAACACGCCGACGTTGTCGACCTGGTGGGTACGGCCGGTGGACATCACCTGCAGCTTGTCGCCGGCCTTGATCTGGCCCTGCATCACGCGCACCAGGGAGACCACGCCCAGGTAGTTGTCGAACCACGAGTCGATGATCAGCGCCTGCAGCTTGTCGGTATCGCGCGGCACCGGCGGCGGAATGCGATGCACGATCGCCTCCAGCACGTCGACCACGTTCAGGCCGGTCTTGGCACTGACCGGCACCGCGTCGGTGGCGTCGATGCCGATGACGGCCTCGATCTCGGCCTTGGCGCGCTCGATGTCGGCGGTGGGCAGGTCGATCTTGTTGATCACCGGCACCACTTCCAGACCCTGCTCGACGGCGGTGTAGCAGTTGGCGACCGACTGCGCTTCCACGCCCTGGGCGGCATCGACCACCAGCAGCGCGCCTTCGCAGGCGGCCAGCGAGCGGCTGACTTCATAGGAGAAGTCGACGTGCCCGGGGGTGTCGATGAAGTTCAGGTGGTAGGTCTGGCCGTCTTTTGCAACATAGGGCAAGGAGACCGACTGGGCCTTGATGGTGATGCCGCGCTCGCGCTCGATCGGGTTCGAGTCGAGCACCTGCGCCTCCATTTCGCGGGCCTGGAGGCCACCGCAAAGTTGGATGATGCGATCGGCCAGCGTGGACTTGCCGTGGTCGACGTGGGCAATGATGGAGAAGTTGCGGATGAATCGCATCGAATCAGAAGACATAGGTGGCGGCGGCGCGTCGCGTCGTCAGGATGACTGCGGATTATCGCATGGCCGGCCCGGTCCCGCGTGCGACCGCCCGCGATTGGCGTGATCGGCCCGCCAGAAACGACCGGGCCCGCCGAAGCGGGCCCGGAAACGTAACGCTGGCGGGGCTTACTGCCCGGCCTTGATCGCCACGAAGGCGCTGTTGCCCGTGGCCCGGACCAGCAGCATGACCACATCGCCCTTCTTGTAGGTGGCCAGCGCCTTGTCCAGCGCGGCCACGCTGCCGACCGGGGTACGCCCGACCTGCAGCACCACCATGCCGGGGGACACACCGGCGTCGCGCGCCGATGCCCCATTGACGCGGGTCACCCGGACGCCCTCGCCCGCCCCCAGGCCCAGCTGCTTGCGCTGGGCGGCGGTCAGGTCGGCCACCTCCAGCCCCAGCAGGGCGTTGGAACCGGTCTGCGGCGCGGCGGCCTCGGCAGCGGGGCGGGCGGTGCCGCGTTCGGCATCTTCGGCCAACTCGGTCAGGGTGGCGGTGATGTCGCGCTCCTTGCCGTCGCGGACCACGCCCAGGCGGACCTTGCTGCCCGGCGGCAGCGCGCCGATCAGCGGCGGCAGGTCGCTGAAGGTGTTGATGGGGCTGCCGTTCACCGAGCGGATCACGTCGCCCGGTTCCACCCCGGCCTTCAGCGCGGCACTGCCCGGCACCACTTCATTGACCAGTGCGCCGCGGCTGTCGGACAGGCCCAGGCCCTGCGCCTTGAGCCCGTCGATCGGCCCCACGGCGGCGCCCAGCTGGCCGCGGCTGACCCGGCCGGTCTTCTTGATCTGCTCGACCGCGCCCATGGCCAGGTCGATCGGGATGGCGAAGCTGATGCCCATGTAGCCGCCGGAGGCGGAGAAGATCTGCGAGTTGATGCCGACCACCTCACCGCGGGTATTGAGCAGCGGGCCGCCCGAATTGCCCTGGTTGATGGCCACGTCGGTCTGGATGAACGGCACGTAGCGCTGGTCGGCGCCGCCGGTGCTGCGCCCGACCGCGCTGACCACGCCGGCGGTGACCGAGTGGTCCAGCCCGAACGGCGAGCCGATCGCGACCACCCACTGGCCGGGCTTGAGCGTGTTGGAATCGCCCACGCGCACGGTAGGCAGGTTCTTGCCGTCGATCTTGAGCAGGGCCACGTCGTACTGCTGGTCGCTGCCGATCACCTTGGCGGTGAACTCGCGGCGGTCGCCCAGCTTGACCTTCACTTCGCTGGCGTCGGCGACCACGTGGTAGTTGGTCAGCACGTAGCCGTCGGCGGAAATGATGAAGCCCGATCCCATGCCGCGGCCCTGGATGCGCGGGCTGTCGTCCTGGCCGCCGGGACCCTGCCCCGGCATCTGGAAGTCCGGCCCGAAGAAGCGCCGGAAGAATTCGGGCATCTCATCGTCGCCGCCCGGGCCCATGCCGCGGGCCTGGCGGTTGCTGCGCACGATGGTGGTTTCCACGTTGACCACGCCCGGGCCGACCTGTTCGACCAGGTTGGTGAAGTCCGGCAGGCCGCTGACCAGCTGCGGGGCGGGCGCGCGCGGTGCCGCGGCGGGAGCGGCGGCCACGGGAGCGGCGGGGGCCGGCGCCTGGGCGCAGGCCATCAATGGCAGGGTCAGGGCCAGCAGGGTCATGGCCTGGCTACGCATGCGGGGAGTCATCGGACGTCAGCCTCCGGATCGGGACGTGGGGAAAAGCGGGGGCGTTCCGGCCACGGGGCCGGACGCAAGGTGTGCGTGAGCGGATGCGACGACAGGGTCAGTCGCGATGCCGACGCGGCGCGGGGGCGGCCGGATCGACCTCCTGCAGGCGCGGCTCGAACGGGTAGAACGCGGCCTGCGGCTCCTGCGTGGAGAAGCTGGCGTTGAGCGCCCCGCCAGCCGCCGGGGCCAGGGTCGAGCGCGGCCACGGCTTGGCCTGCAGCGCGGCGACGTCGCCGAACGGCAGGGCACGGGCAGTGGCGGCGGGCATCACCGGCACCGGCACGGCCTGGCTGGCCACGGCACGCTGCGGCTCGGCGCTGCGTTCGCCGGCGCTGCGCGCGGCCTGCTGGGTACGGGTGGCGCTGGCGCGGCGCACAGCGGCCACGTCCTGGCGACGGCTGGCGGCCGCCACTGCCGCCGCCGGCACGGCGGCCACGGCAACGACTGCGTCCACCGGCGCCGGCGCGACCGCCGGGGGGCTCGGCGGCAACGTGGCCTGGCTGGCGATGATGGTGGTGGCGGGGGCGTCCAGCGGCGTCTCGCTGGGCAGCTGTTCGCGGGTCATGAACATCGCCACTGCGGCGACCGAGGCCGCCAGCGCGGCGCCACCGCCCCACCGACGCCAGCCACCGCGGCGTTCGCGATTGCGTTCGACTGGCGCCACGTGCGCCAGCGGGGCCGGTTCGGCGGCGACCGCACCGCGCACGCGCGCGGCGAAATCCACCGGGGCCGGTGCGCAGGCCTGGCCGCGCAGCACGTCGCCCAGCACCTGCCAGCGCTCGTGGCAACCGGCCAGCGCCTCATCGTGCTCCAGGCGGCGCAGCATGAAGCGCGCCTCGTCGGGCGACAGTGCGCCATCAATCAGCGCCGACAGCTGCTGGCGGTTGTGCGTGTCGATCTTGTCCGGCGTGGTGCCGGCGGTTCCAGGAATTGGCATGTGTTCGCTCATACGCGGCTCTTCTCGCGGGTGGCACTGCCGATATCCAGCAGCGGCCGAAGTTCAGTGTCGATCGCCTCGCGGGCGCGGAAGATCCGCGACCGCACGGTGCCGATCGGGCACCCCATCTTCTGCGCGATATCTTCGTAACTCAGCCCGTCCACCTCGCGCAGAGTGATGGCTGATCGCAGTTCTTCCGGCAACGCCGCCACCGCCTTCATCACCGTCTGCTCCAGCTCCTGGCGCATCAACTCGCGCTCGGGAGTGTCGGTGTCGCGCAGGCGGGTGCCGCTGTCGAACTGCTCGGCGTCACCGATGTCGATGTCATCGGTGGGCGGGCGGCGGTTGTGGGCGGCAAGGTGGTTCTTGGCAGTATTCACGGCTATCCGGTGCAACCAGGTATAGAACTGGGCGTCGCCCCGGAAACTGCCGATCGCGCGGTACGCGCGGACGAACGTGTCCTGTGCGACGTCCTGACATTCACTCCAGTCGGCGATGTAGCGCCCGATCAGCGCCACGATCCGATGCTGGTACTTGCGCACCAGGACATCGAACGCCGCACTCTCGCCGCGCTGCACGCGCCGGACCAGCTCCAGGTCCAGCTCCTGTGGTGTTTCAACCTCGGCCATGTGGGGCCGCACTCCTGTCAGCCCGACCAACGTCGAGCAATGAGACTGCCAATCCCGGGAAAAGTTCAGCGACCGATCACACGACGCCGCACCAGCTTTTAACCACCGTTCCGTTAAGGTTCCCGCTCACGGCACTGAACCGGGCCTGCCCATCCCCCAGCTATTGGGATTTGACGGGGAGGAAACAACCTCTGGATCATAGCCCCCTTCTCCATACACAACCGGATGGAACGTTCCCATGCTCTCAGGCTTCGATGGGCTCCGCTTCGCACATTGGCACCCGCAGATCCGTGATGATGGTGTGGTGGTGCTCAGCCTCGACCGCCACGACAGCAGCGTCAACGCGATGTCCCAGGACGTTCTGCTGGAACTGGGCGACCTGATCGAACGCATCGCCATGGACCCGCCCAAGGCGGTGGTTATCCAGTCGATCAAGCCGGCCGGCTTCATTGCCGGTGCGGACTTGAAGGAGTTCCAGGAATTCGACCGCCGCGGCACCGTCAACGACGCCATCCGCCGCGGCCAGAGCACCTACCAGAAGCTGGCCGAGCTGCCCTGCCCGACCGTGGCCGCCATTCACGGGCATTGCCTGGGCGGCGGCACCGAGCTGGCGCTGGCCTGCCGCTACCGCGTGGCCTCCAACGATCCGTCCACCCGGATCGGCCTGCCGGAAACCCAGCTGGGCATCTTCCCCGGCTGGGGCGGCAGTTCGCGCCTGCCGCAGCTGGTGGGCGCGCCGGCGGCGATGGACATGATGCTGACCGGTCGCAACCTGTCGGCATCGGCCGCGCGCAGCATCGGCCTGGTCGACAAGGTCGTGGCGCCGGCGGTGCTGCTGGATACTGCCGTGGCACTCGCGCTGACCGGCACCACCCGGCCGTTCAAGCAGCGCGCCACTGCCTGGGCCACCAACACCTGGCTGGCGCGCAAGCTGCTCGCCCCGCAGATGGCCAAGCAGGTCGCGCGCAAGGCCAAGAAGGACCATTACCCGGCACCGTACGCGCTGATCAACACCTGGGCACGCACCGGCGGCAGCCCGATCCAGGCCCGCCTGGATGCCGAACGCCGTGCGGTGGTGAAGCTGGCCGGCACCCCGACCGCGCGCAACCTGATCCGCATCTTCTTCCTCACCGAACGCCTGAAGGCGCTGGGTGGCAAGGACCATGGCATCAGCCACGTGCACGTGGTGGGCGCCGGGGTGATGGGCGGTGATATCGCGGCGTGGTCGGCCTACAAGGGCTTCAACGTGACGCTGCAGGACCGTGAGCAGCGTTTCATCGACCCGGCGATGGAACGCGCGCAGGCGCTGTTCGCCAAGAAGGTGAAGGACGAGAGCAAGCGTCCGGCGGTGGCCGCGCGCCTGAAGGCCGACCTGGCCGGTGAAGGCGTGGCGCTGGCCGACCTGGTAATCGAGGCCATCATCGAAGATGCCGACGCCAAGCGTTCGCTGTACCAGACGCTGGAGCCGAAGATGAAGGCCGGTGCGCTGCTGACCACCAACACGTCGTCGATTCCGCTGCTTGAGCTGCGCGACCACATCGAGCACCCGGCGCAGTTTGCCGGCCTGCACTATTTCAATCCGGTGGCGCAGATGCCGCTGGTGGAGATCATCCACCACGACGGCATGGCCCCGGAGACCGAGCGCCGGCTGGCGGCGTTCTGCAAGGCGCTGGGCAAGTTCCCGGTGCCGGTGGCCGGCACGCCCGGGTTCCTGGTCAACCGCGTGCTGTTCCCATACATGCTGGAAGCGGCCACGGCGTATGCGGAAGGCATTCCGGGCCCGGTGATCGACAAGGCGGCGGTGAAGTTCGGCATGCCGATGGGCCCGATCGAACTGCTGGATACGGTGGGGCTGGACGTGGCCGCCGGCGTGGGCAAGGAGCTGGCGCCGTTCCTGGGCCTGCAGATTCCGGCTGCATTGCAGACGGTCGAGCAGGGCAAGCGCGGCAAGAAAGATGGCCAGGGTATCTACACGTGGGAAAACGGTCGCGCGCAGAAGCCGGACGTGCCGGCCAACCATGAGGTGCCTGCGGATCTGGAAGACCGTCTGATCCTGCCGCTGCTCAACGAGGCGGTGGCGTGCCTGCACGATGGGGTGGTGGCCGATGCGGATCTGTTGGATGCAGGCGTGATCTTCGGTACCGGGTTCGCGCCGTTCCGCGGCGGCCCGATCCAGTACATCCGGGCGACCGGTGCCGATGCGCTGGTGGAGCGTTTGAAGGTGCTGCAGCAGCGGCACGGCGATCGCTTCGCGCCGCGCCCGGGTTGGGATGCTGCGGTGTTGCGTGAGCCGGTGATGTAAGCCGGGCTGCGCCCGGCGGCTGCTGATGCAAGTGCAACTGCAAGTGCAACTGCAACTGCAACTGCAACTGCAACTGCAAGGGCGACGGCCAGAGCGAAAGCAAAGAGCGTAATGCGGCTCTGGATTGGATCGGGGGCTGGCGGGGTGGGTCAGGTGGCGGGGGACGCCGTGAACCCATCCGTGGGGGCTTGGTCGCGCCATCCATGGCGCTCACACCCCCGCCACCTGACCCACCCCGCCTCCGATAATTGGCCGGTGACGGCAGAACCGCCAACGCGTAGCGCCGGGCTCTGCCCGGCTGCCTGTCGTCATGGGCCTGTTGCCGCAACACCCTGTTGCCCGAATGGGGCATGCAGGGGGTGTGTCTGCGTGCGATCCTGCTGGCCTGTCCACGCCAGCGAGAAAGCCCGCATGACGACGATCATTGCGCCCCGTGTCCACGATATCGGCGGCCTGCAGGTGCGCCGCGCCGTGCCTACGTTGCAGGCGCGCAGCGTCGGTCCGTTCGTGTTCGTGGACCAGATGGGTCCGGCGGTGCTTGCGCCGGGGACGGGCATCGACGTGCGTCCGCATCCGCACATCGGTCTGGCGACGGTGACCTTCCTGTGGTCCGGTGCGATCGGTCACCGCGATACGCTGGGATCGGACCAGGTGATCCGCCCCGGCGACGTCAACTGGATGACCGCCGGGCGTGGCATCGCGCACTCCGAACGTACCCCGCCGCCCGAGCGCGAGCACGACCACCCCATCCACGGCATGCAGACCTGGGTGGCACTGCCGAAGAGCTTCGAGGAAACCGATCCCGGCTTCTTCCACCACGCGGCGGCCACCCTGCCCCAGCAGCGCCGCGACGGTGCCTGGCTGCGCGTCATCGCCGGGCGTGCGTATGGCGAAGAGTCGCCGGTGAAGGTATTCGCCGACACGTTGAATGTGGCGATCGATCTGGATCCGGGTGCGGAAATCGACCTGGATACCGGTCACGTGCAGCGCGCCCTGTACATCCTGGAAGGCGAGGCGCAGCTGGACGGCGTGGACCTGCCCGCGCAGCACCTGGTAATTCCCGAGCTCAATGCGCGCGGTCGCCTGCGCGCCAAGACGCCGGTGAAGGCGATGCTGCTGGGCGGCGAACCGCTGGATGGGCCGCGCCACCTGTGGTGGAATTTCGTGTCCAGTTCCACCGAGCGCATCGAGCAGGCCAAGCACGACTGGGACGCCGGCCGGTTCGGCACCATTCCCGGCGACGACAAGGAATTCATTCCGCTGCCCACCTATTGAGGCGGTGCCGTTCGTCGGCGCCTTGACGCGGCATTCACCCCGATGAACCGCGATTCAGCTACGTTCTGCCTGCCCGTCCCGGGCATCAGGTGGAGAACGATCGATGAGCATGGGCAAACGTCTGGCCGCGGAGTTTCTCGGCACGTTCTGGTTGGTTCTGGGTGGCTGCGGCAGCGCGGTGCTGGCGGCCAAGTTCGGCGGTGATGGCAACCCGCTTGGCATCGGTTTCGTGGGCGTGGCGCTGGCCTTCGGGCTGACCGTGCTCACCGGCGCGTATGCCTTCGGCCACGTTTCCGGTGCGCACTTCAATCCCGCCGTCAGCCTGGGGCTGTGGGCCGGCGGTCGTTTCCCCGCGCGCGACCTGCTGCCCTACATCGTGGCCCAGGTGCTGGGCGGGATCCTGGCCGGTTTCATCCTGCTGCAGATCGCCTCGGGTGCCCCGGGCTTCGCCATCGACGGCAGCCAGGCCGGCGCATTCGCCAGCAATGGCTACGGCACCCTGTCGCCGGGTGGCTACAGCGTGGCCGCAGCGTTCCTGTGCGAAGTGGTGCTCACCGCCTTCTTCCTGGTGGTCATCATGGGTTCCACCCACGGCAATGCACCGGCCGGCTTCGCGCCGATCGCGATCGGCCTGGCGCTCACGCTGATCCACCTGATCAGCATTCCGGTGACCAATACTTCGGTGAATCCGGCGCGCTCCACGGCGGTGGCCGTGTTTGCCGGCAGCGGCGCGCTCAGCCAGCTGTGGCTGTTCTGGCTGGCCCCGCTGCTGGGCGGCCTGATCGGCGGCATCGCCTACAAGTGGATCGGCACCGAGCCGCGCTGAGCCTCGGCGGCCGGGGCCGACGTGGCCCCGGCCGCCTGATTCAGCGCCTCACGGCGCGCAGATGGGACCATCTGAAACAGTTATTTGTAGATCCAGTCACATTCCGTTAAGGTCCGAATCACCACGCCGTCACCTGGCAGGCGAGGTACTCCGGGACGCGCATGGGGAAATGCGCACGGACGGCCTGGGTTGTGTACGGCCCCCGGAACCCCTCTGCCAGCACGACGCGCGGCCACTTCGACCTTTGGGGGAAGCCATGAACATCCTGCGCGCTGCCGTGTGCCTGAGCCTGTTGTTGTCCGCTGCGGCCGTTTCGGCCCAGTCCTCGAACGTGTGCCCGTCCCTGCCCGCCGACAGCGGCCTGCAATGGCAGGAGCAGGCGAGGGCCGACTTCGTCCTGTGCAAGGCCAGCACCGGCGATGGCCGCGAAGTGCTCAGCCTGATGCTGACCGCACGCGACCCGAACCTGCCACTGAGCCGCCCGTTGCGCCAGGAAAAGGGCCTGTTCGCCGGTGAATCGTTGTATTGGTACCAGCCCGACCTGGGCGGCCAGCAGCCGCCGGGCTACGAAACGCGTCGTATCACCGTGGTGAAGTTCGACAAGAACCGCTACGCGCAGATCGCGCTGTATGCCGACGATGCCAAGGAACTGGGCGCGTTGCAGTCGCTCACCCAGGGCATGAACCTCACGCCTGCCGCGGTCGCCGCAGGGCGCTGAGATGGCCGGGATTACCCGTGCTTCTGGCGCGTCATGGGGGTGCCGGCCAGCGGCCGGCAGTGCCCGGGGTGTTGCGGCGTGATGGGGTTGCCGGCCAGCGGCCGGCAGTGCCCGGGGTGCTGCGGCGTCATGGGGTTGCCGGCCAGCGGCCGGCAGTGCCGGTTAGAAGCGGCCTTCCTGGAAATCGACGAAGGCCTGCATCAGCTCCTGGCGGGTGTTCATCACGAACGGCCCGTGGCGCATCACCGGCTCGCGCAGCGGTCGTCCCGCCACCAGGATCAGGCGCGCGCCCTCGGCGCCGGCCTGCAGCTGCAGCAGTTCGCCGCCGCCCAGCACCGCCAGTTCCTGGTGCGCCACCGGACGGGCATCCTCGCCCTGCCCCACCGTCAAGCCGCCTTCGAACACGTAGGCAAACGCGTTGTGCCCTTCCGGCAAGGTGTACTCCCAGCGCGCGTTCGCGGCCAGGGTGATGTCCAGATACACCGGGTCGGTGGCCGGCTGCACGATCGGACCGGTCACCTCGCCCACCTGGCCGGCAATCACCTTCACCTGCACGCCGTCGCCGGGCGTGGTGACGGGAATGCGCTCGGGCGCGAATTCCTGGTACTTCGGGTCGGTCATCTTGTCGCGCGCCGGCAGGTTCACCCACAGCTGGAAGCCGCGCATCTGGCCCGATTCCTGCTCCGGCATCTCCGAATGCACCAGCCCACGGCCGGCGGTCATCCACTGCACGCTGCCCGGGGTGAGCAGGCCTTCGTTGCCATGGTTGTCCTTGTGCCGCATGCGCCCGTCGAGCATGTAGGTGACGGTTTCGAAGCCGCGGTGCGGATGGCTGGGGAAGCCGGCGATGTAGTCTTCGGCGCGGTCGGTGCCGAATTCATCCAGCAGCAGGAACGGGTCCAGGTCGGGCAGCGAGGGGCCGCCGATCACCCTGGTCAGGCGCACGCCGGCGCCATCGGAGGTGGCCATGCCACGGATCGTGCGCTGTACGCGCACCGGGGTGGGGCTGCTCATCTCGACTCCAGCAAAAGGAAACCAGCCACCAAGATGGGCGCCCGGGTGGCAACCGCCAATCGCCACGCCCGCAACCGATTGTTCCAGCGGTGGCGTTCGCGTGCCGTGCAGGCGCGCGCGTGTGCCGGGCCGCTGTCCGCATCCTCACGCGCGCCACGTTGCGCCCTACGACCAAAGTACTAGCGGCAAGCACCTGCGTTTGCATTGACCCCATCGGTGCCAAGGCAGACTCTTACGACGATCTCCAGGGAGACGCAATCTCATGAAAGGTTTTTCCAAGCTGGGCTGGGCCGCGCTCGCGCTGCTCGGCGCGTTCTGTCTGGGCGTGGTCGCACTGCGCCGTGGCGAACACATCAATGCGCTGTGGATCGTCGTCGCTGCGGTGTCGATCTACCTGATCGCCTACCGTTTCTACAGCCTGTTCATCGCCGACAAGGTGATGCAGCTCGACCCGACCCGGGCCACCCCGGCGGTGCTCAACAACGACGGCCTGGACTACGTGCCCACCAACAAGCACGTGCTGTTCGGCCACCACTTCGCCGCAATCGCCGGTGCGGGGCCGCTGGTGGGCCCGGTGCTGGCCGCGCAGATGGGCTACCTGCCCGGCCTGCTGTGGCTGGTGGTCGGCGTGGTCCTGGCCGGTGCGGTGCAGGACTTCATGGTGCTGTTCATCTCCAGCCGCCGCAACGGTCGCTCGCTGGGTGACCTGGTGCGCGAGGAGATGGGCCAGGTGCCCGGGACCATCGCGCTGTTCGGCGCGTTCCTGATCATGATCATCATCCTGGCGGTGCTGGCGATGGTGGTGGTCAAGGCGCTGGCCGAAAGCCCGTGGGGCATGTTCACGGTGATCGCGACAATGCCCATCGCGATCCTGATGGGCGTGTACATGCGCTACATCCGCCCCGGCAAGATCGGGGAAATTTCGGTGGTCGGCCTGTTCCTGCTGCTGGCGGCCATCTGGTACGGCGGCAAGGTCGCCGCCGATCCCGTCTGGGGTCCGGCCTTCACCTTCACCGGCATCGAGATCACCTGGATGCTGATCGGCTACGGTTTCGTCGCCTCGGTGCTGCCGGTGTGGCTGCTGCTGGCACCGCGCGACTACCTCTCCACGTTCCTCAAGATCGGCACCATCGTGGCGCTGGCGATCGGCATCCTGATCGTCATGCCGGAACTGAAGATGCCGGCGTTGACCCAGTTCGCGGCCAGCGGCGACGGCCCGGTCTGGAAGGGCGGCATGTTCCCGTTCCTCTTCATCACCATTGCCTGCGGCGCGGTGTCCGGCTTCCATGCGCTGATCGCTTCGGGCACCACGCCCAAGCTGTTGGCCAATGAGCGCCACATGCGCTACATCGGCTACGGCGGCATGCTGATGGAATCGTTCGTGGCGGTGATGGCCCTGGTGGCGGCGTCGATCATCGACCCGGGCGTGTACTTCGCAATGAACAGCCCGGCGGCGGTGATCGGTGCCGATGCCGCTTCGGCCGCGCACTTCATCAGTACCACCTGGGGCTTTGCGATTACCCCCGAACAGCTGGAAGCCACCGCGCTGGCGATCGGCGAGCCGACCATCCTGCACCGTGCCGGTGGTGCGCCCACGCTGGCGGTGGGCATCGCGCAGATCCTGCACCAGGCCATCCCCAGTGGCAGCAACGCGATGATGGCGTTCTGGTACCACTTCGCGATCCTGTTCGAAGCGCTGTTCATCCTGACCGCGGTGGATGCCGGTACCCGTGCCGGTCGCTTCATGCTGCAGGACCTGCTGGGCAACTTCATCCCGGCACTGAAGAAGACCGAATCGTGGACGGCCAACATCATCGCCACGGCCGGTTGCGTGGCGCTGTGGGGCTACCTGCTGTACACCGGCGTGAAGGATCCCTTCGGCGGCATCCAGACCCTGTGGCCGCTGTTCGGCATCTCCAACCAGATGCTGGCCGGCATTGCCCTGATGCTGGGCACGGTGGTGCTGTTCAAGATGAAGCGCGAGCGCTTTGCCTGGGTGACCGGCGTGCCGGCGGTGTGGCTGCTGATCTGCACCACCTACGCGGGCCTGATCAAGATCTTCGACAAGAACCCGGCCCAGGGCTTCCTGGCGCAGGCGCACAAGTTCCAGGACGCGATCGCCACCGGCACCATCACCGCGCCGGCCAAGAGCCTGGACCAGATGCATCAGATCGTGGTCAATGCCTACGTCAACACCAGCCTGACCGTGCTGTTCCTGTTCGTGGTGTTCTCGATCCTGTTCTATGCGATCAAGACCATCGTGCAGGCGCGGCGCAATCCGCAGCGCAGTGACAAGGAAACTCCGTACGTGGCGCTGCAGCCGCACCAGATGGCGGACCTGTGATGAGTACCGAACTGGTTCCCGTTGGGCAGTACCAGGCGCACCGCCGGTTGTGGCGGCGCCTGGTGCAGACCGCACGCCTGTGCTGCGGCATTCCCGACTACGACAACTACGTACGCCACGTGCTCGACAACCATCCCGACCGCGTGCCGATGGACTACAAGACCTTCTTCCGCGAGCGCCAGGAGGCGCGCTACGGCGGCAGGAACGGGGGCCGCTGCTGCTGAGCGGCGACATCGGTTGAATACTGGAACGGCGGCGCGAAAGCGCCGCCGTTTTTTCATGGCCCAATGGGGTGTCGGCCCGTTCGTCCCATGGACCTCACCTGGTTCGGGCGGCGCGCGTAAACCCCACTCTCTACTGTCGGCCGCTGGCCGGCTCCAGGCGCGTAAACCCCACCCGGTAGTGCCGGCCGCTGGCCGGCTCCAGCCGCGTAAACCCCACCCGGTAGTGCCGGCCGCTGGCCGGCTCCAGCCGCGTAAACCTTACCCGGTAGTGCCGGCCGCTGGCCGGCTCCAGGCGCGTAAACCTTACCCGGTAGTGCCGGCCGCTGGCCGGCTCTTCATGAACCCACGGTTTCACCTGGAGCCGGCCAGCGGCCGGCACTACCGGGTGCGTTGAGATTACGAAGAGCCGGCCAGCGGCCGGCACTACCGGGTGCGGGCTGATTGCCAGGGCCGGGCGTTATTCGGTCAGCGTCACCGGGGTCAGCGTGACCTTGGCATTGTTGGCCGCGCCCATGCGGTCGGTGTAGGCCTGCCCGCGCTGCAGCAGGTAGAAGCTGTCCAGGTAGTCGGTGTCGTTGGCGAACCAGGTGGTGGGCATCGCCTTGAGAATGGCGCCGGCGATATCGGCGATCACCGCGTACTCCGGCGCGAACGCGCCGAGTACCGCCTTGACGCCATCGGTCAAGGCCACCAGCAGGTCCTGGTAGTTGGTGTCGCCGTCATCTTCAAACAGCTGCACGTTGGCCGCGTCGAAGCGGTAGTTGCCCCAGATCACCAGCGGTTGGCCGGGCGTGTAGTCGGTGTTGTCGTGGTCCAGGTACGGCAGGGTCAGCGTGGCCATTTCCGGTTCGGCCGCGCCGATCTGCAGGCCCGACACCACCGCGAATACCTCCGCACCGCCCAACGCCCACGGCTCCTGGTCGTCGGCCAGGCGGATGCGGTCCAGCCGGGTCAGGTCGAGCGAGGCGCTGCCGTTGGCGGCCAGCCGGATGCGATCCGGCGACTGCAGGCCGCGCGCCTGCAGCCCCGCGTTGACCACCGCCATGCCCTCTTCCACCGCCGTGCGCGTATCCACATCGACGATCAGCACCGGAAAGGCCGGGGCGCTGCGCGCGTCCAGTATGTGGCGCCGCCCCTGCGGGTCGTAGGCGGTCAGCGTGGTCCAGTGGCGGTCATCGCCGCGTGGCAACACCGCCACCCACAGCTGGGCGGCGGGCACGTCGGTCAGCCGGGTACCGGTGGGGACGTAAGCGCGGAGTTGCAGCAGGTCCGCGCCGGCGGCGGGCAGCCCCTTCGTCTGCCGCAGCTGGCGATCCTGCGCGGCCAGCGTGCGCGTGGCCTGGGTGCGTGCCTGCGGATCGAAGCGGGCCATCAACCGAGCCAGCGGCACACCGTCGGGGCGCGTCGCAAGTGCACCGGTCACCGCGGCGGCGAAGCCCGGCTGGGCCATCAGCGCGGCCACGTCACGGGCGCTGGCATCGGTAATGGCCTGCACATCGGCGCGCTCGATGCGCGCGGTCTGGGCAACGGCGGTGGCGCTGGCCAACAACAGCAGCGCGGTCACACAGCATCGGAACAGTCCCTGCGGTTTCATGCATCGTCCTGGCTGGACGCCGATTGCCATCGGCGGAGATTCCACCCGTGATGCCCCCTGCCACGGGGTGGCGCATAACGCCGCACGTTACGGGGCAATTGCGAAAGGGTCTGGTACCTGATCCACACTCTGGACGTCGCGTGGCTCAACGCCGTCTTCCCGCGGGCCGGCTCCACGCCATCTCTCCGCAGAGGGTAGTGCCGGCCGCTGGCCGGCTCCAGGTGAAACCATGGGTTCATGAGGAACCGGCCAGCGGCCGGCACTACCGGGGAGGAATGCCGTCGTTGCGGGGGCGTGCGATTCGCTGGGCGGTCAGGCGCCGGCCATCCATTTCAGGATCAGGCCGGTGACGTAGGCCAGGCCGGTGCCGGTGGCGTAGCCCACCGTGCCCAGCAGCACGCCGACTGGCGCCAGACTCGGGTGGAACGCGGCGGCGACCACCGGTGCCGACGCGGCGGCGCCGATGTTGCCCTGCGAGCCGATCGCAAAGAAGAACAACGGCGCGCGCAGCAGCTTGGCGGCAATCCACAGCACCAGGATGTGGGTGAGCATCCAGATCGCGCCCAGCGCGAACAGCCACGGGCGGTCCAGCAGCGACAACAGGTCCATCTGCATGCCGATGCAGGCGATCAGGAAGTACAGGAACAGCGTGCCCAGGCGCGACGCACCGGCCGACTCGAGCCGCCGCGCGCGGGTGAAGCTCAGGCCCAGGCCGAGCGCGGTGGACAACAGCACCACCCACACGAACGCGCTGTCCAGGCTGAATTGGCTGGCCCAGCTGACGTTGGCCTTGAACCACCCGCTCAGCGGCGCGGCGATCGCATGCGCCAGGCCCACTCCGCCCAGCGCCACGCCCACGATCACCATCAGGTCGGTGAGGCTGGGAATGCGGGCGTTCTGCGCCTCATAGGCGGAAATCCGTGCCTTCATTTCATCGATGGCCCGGGTGTCGGCACCGTTGCGCGTGTCGATCTGCTGGGCGCGGTTGGCCAGGAACAGCAGTACCGCCATCCACAGGCTGGCACAGGCGACGTCGACCACGGCGAACTGGCCGAAGGTGGTGGCATCGGTGCCGAACACTTCGCGCATCGCCACCATGTTGGCGCCGCCACCGATCCAGCTGCCGGCCAGTGCGGCCATGCCCTTCCAGGTATCGCCCGCGACGGTTGCCGGATGGATCCAGGACATTGCCTGGAACGACACGATCGCGCCCAGGATGATGCCCAGCGTACCGGCGCAGAACATCACCAGCAGCTTCGGGCCCAGCTTGAGAATGCCCTTGAGGTCGATCGACAGGGTCAGCAGCACCAGCGCGGCCGGCAGCAGCACGTCGCGTGCGACCGGGTTGTAGAGCGAGGTGTTGTGGCCATCGATGAGGCCGACGGTGTTGTAGATGGCCGGGATGAAGTAGCACAGCAGCAACGCCGGCACCCAGGCGAAGATCTTTTTCAGCTGCGGGGTCGGGCCACTGGCTGCCCAGAAAATAACGGCGAGCGTAGCGGCAATCAGGCCAAGCCCGACGATATCGTTGGTGATCAGCGCGGTACTGGTTTCGGTCGGCATCTTGCCATCCTCTGTCGATCGAAGAAAAAAAAGCGCCGCATAAAGCGGCGCCTTTCCAGAGGTTAACATCATCTTCACGCTGCGCCACCCTGCAGTGCAGCGTTCGCCAGGTCGATTACGTCATCGCATCGCCTGCTGCCTGCGGCAGCGACGCACCCAGATCCAGAATCACCCGGGTGCCGCGTGGCGCGCAGGGCTCTATCTGCAGCGCCCAGCCCAGGTGGTCGCAGAGTTTGGCGATCAGTTCCAGCCCGATCCCACTCTGCTCGTTGCGATCGCCACGCGCCAGGCGTGCGTGCACCGCGGCGATTTCCTCCGGGCTCATGCCATGCCCCGGATCCTGCAACGTCACCACGGCCCGGTCGGACACGTGCACATGGATGGTGCCGCGCCCACTGTTCTCGATGGCGTTGCGCAGCAGGTTGCCGATGGCCGCCTGCACTACCGCCGGTGGCGCGATGATGTCGATACGGGCCAGGCCATCCACGGCGATGCGCAGGTCCTTGTCGCCCATCAGGTGGCGGTGGTCTTCGATGATGGCCGGCACCAGCTGGTCCAGCGCGATGCGCTCGCCGAGCGCGACCAGCCGCGCCGGTTCGCGGGCCAGCACCAGCAGCAGCTGGATCAACTGTTCCACGCCCTGCGCGGTGCGATGCACGCGCTGCATCTGCTGGCGCGCGCGTTCGGGCAGGCCCGGTTGCTCCAGCGCCAGTTCGGCCGCACCGGTGATCACCGCGATCGGCGTGCGCAGCTCGTGGCTGGCGGTGCTGACAAACACGCGCTCGCGCTCGACGAATTGTTCGTTGCGCGCCAGGTAGTCGTTGACCGCGTCGGCAATGACGTACAACTCCGAACTGCCGCGCGGGTCCACCTGCACGCGCTGTCCCGGCACACCGGGCTTGAGCCCGTCGATGCGCTGGGCCAGCGACCGCAGCGGGCGTACCAGCCGGCCCACGCCGAAGGACGCCATCAGCACGGTCACGATGATCATCACCACGCCGGCCAGCATCACCCAGCGCGTGGCGAACTCTTCCAGTTCATGGAAGTCGTTGATGTCCAGCGCCAGCGCCAGCCGCCCCAGTGTGGCGGTATCACGCACCATCACCGCGCTGGACCGGCCATTGATCACCACCCCGTCGTGCAGGCCCGGGTGCAGCGTGCGCAGGATCGGTGGCACGCCCTCGCTGCCATCCACGGTGAACAGGCGCAGTGTGTCCGAGTCCTGCCAGCGGTAGTGCGGCTCGTGTTCGATGTGGTTGACGATGCTGTCCAGCTCGGAGTTGAGCAGCGCGCGCCAGGCCGAATGCTCGGCATGTTCGTGCACGTAGTTGCCCACGCTGAACACCGCCAGCGAGATCAGCCCCAGGTAGCCCAACAGCCACCACACCAGGCGCCGATGCAGCGGCGCGGGTTTACGCGGTTTCATCGGCACTGTCCGCGGCGCTCACACCCAGCCGGTAGCCTACACGTGGCAAGGTGTGGATCAGTTTCTGCTGGAACGGGCCGTCCACACTGCGGCGCAGTTCGTACACGTGCGATCGCAGCAGGTCGCCATCCGGTGGTTCATCGCCCCACAAGGCGAATTCCAGCTGTTGGCGGGTTACCGCGCCGGGGCTGGCGCGCATCAGCACTTCCAGCAGCTTGCGGCAGGCCGGGTACAGGTGCAGCGCCTTGCCGTCGCGGTGCGCCTCCAGCGTGGCCAGGTCCAGCTTGAGGTCGGCCACCTCCAGCAGCTTGCGCGGGTTGCGGCCGTGCGCACGCACCATCAGCGCTTCCAGCCGCACTTCAAGTTCGGGCAGCGCGAAGGGCTTGGTCAGGTAATCATCGGCGCCGGCGCGGAACCCGGCGATCTTGTCGGGCAGTTCGTCACGTGCGGTGAGCATGATCACCGGGACTTCCGAGCCGTGGTCGGCGCGCAGCCGGCGCAGCACCTCCGGGCCTTCCATGCGCGGCAGCATCCAGTCCAGGATCAACGCGTCGTAGGCATGGCTGGCGGCCAGGTGCAGGCCGGTGACGCCATCGGGGGCTACATCCAGAACATGTCCGCGCGACTCGAAATAGTCGAACAGGTTGGCGACCAGCTGGCGGTTGTCTTCAATGACCAGGAGCCGCATGGCAGACTCTCGTGAACGGATCGGCGCATGGTAGCCGCATCCATGTCGGAATCCGGTCGCAATGGCCCGGTTTCGACGCTTTTCCTACGCTGTCGGGGAGACAGTACTGGTTTTGCCCAAGGATCCGGACGTGCCTGAAGCCCGCTTGTCCCGCCAGCATTGGCATCTGCTCGCCTGCGTGGCCATCGTGCTGGCGCTGCTGGCCGGGATCGGCATGCGCCAGCCCTCGCCGCCGGATGAGCCGCGCTTCGTACTGGCCGCCCGCGCCATGGTGGACAGTGGCCAGTGGCTGCTGCCGCATCGCGGCGGCGACCTGTATGCCGAAAAGCCGCCGGTGTTCATGTGGATGCAGGCCGCCAGCCACCAGCTGCTGGGCAACTGGACCCTGGCGTTCCTGCTGCCGTCGCTGCTGGCGGCGTTGCTGACGCTGTGGCTGTGCTGGGACCTGGGGCGTCGTCTGTGGAACCGGCGGGTTGCCTGGTGGGCCATGCTGGCGCTGGCCAGCTGCCTGCAGTTCGGCTTGATGGCCAAGCGCGCGCAGATCGACATGGTGCTGGTGGGGCTGACCACGCTGGCCATGTGGGGGCTGCTGCGGCACCTGCTGGAGGCGCCGAACCGGCGCGCGGTGCTGCTGGCCGGGTTCGCCGCCGGCCTGGGCACGGTGACCAAGGGCGTAGGCTTCCTGCCCCTGCTGGTGCTGTTGCCCTGGGCGCTGTGGCGGTGGCGGGTGCGCGGCGACGACGGCCACGCGGGCCGGGGACGCGCCTTGTGGCTGCTGGTGCCGGGGTTCCTGCTCGGCACGGCGGTGTGGCTGGCGCCGCTGGGCATTGCCCTGCTCCACTCCACCGATCCGAGCCTGCAGGCCTACGCGCGTGAACTGCTGTTCAAGCAGACCGGCACGCGCTATGCCAATGCATGGCACCACGTGAAGCCAGCCTGGTACTACCTGCAGGTGATGGCCACGCTGTGGCTGCCCGGCAGCCTGCTGCTGCCGGCGCTGCTGCCGGCGTGGTGGCGGCGGCTGAAGCGCCTGGATGGCCGCTACTGGCTGCTGCTGGGGTGGGCGGTGCTGGTGCTGGTGTTCTTCAGCGCCAGCCCGGGCAAGCGCGAGGTCTATATTTTCCCGATGCTGCCGCTGCTGTGCGTGGCCGCTGCGCCGGTGCTGCCTGGCCTGCTGCGCCGCACCGGACCGCGTTGGCTGCTGCTGGTCTACGTGGGCGTGCTGGCCGCCGCCGCGCTGTACGTCGGCGTACAACTGCTCGGCGGAAGCCCTTGGGCGCATGCCCAGCTGGATCGGCGTGGCATGCCCGACAGCCTGCTGCCCCTGCTGGGGGGCTGGGTGCTCGGGTTCGGCGTGCTGCTGATGGCCGCACTGGTGTGGCTGCGCCAGCGACGCGTCGGTGCACTGGTGGTGGTGTGCGCCTGCCTGCTCTGGAACGTGTACGGCTGGGGCCTGATGCCGGCGCTGGACCCCTACAGCTCGGCCTCGGCGTTGATGCAGCGGGTTGGCCAGCGGATCGGGCCAGACGCGCAGCTGGGCCTGGTGGCGTGGCGCGAACAGAACCTGCTGCAGGCCGACCGCACGGTAACCGAGTTCGGCTTCAAGCGCCCGTGGGACGAACAGTGGCAGCAGGCCGGGCCATGGCTGCAGCAGGCGCCGGAGACACGCTGGCTGTTGGTGCTGGACCAGGCCATGAGCCCCTGCGTGGACGCCGCACAGGTGGTGGACATTGGCAGCAGCAACCGCAATCGCTGGCAGCTGGTGCCGGGCCGTGCATGGCGCGCCGGGTGCCAGGCCCACCTGGCCCCCGATGCGGCGTCGGACGACGAGCAGGACTGAACCGCCGGCATCGGCGGTCGCGGCTTAACCTGCGGGCAACACCGCTCCGACCGCTCTCCGACACACCGCTGACGACCATGGCCGCGGATCACCCCGCCCGGCGCCTTGCCCATGTCCTCAGTTCCTGCCGTACCGTTTGGCCCGCTTCCGCTGGCCGCAGCCGCCCGCCCGGGTTTCCTGCGCAGCCACCTGGGGCTGCCGCTGTTGCTCACCGTGGTCGCCAGCACGGTGCTGATGGGCATGGGCGGCGACCAGTGGCTGGCCGACCAGTTCTATCGGCTTGAAGGCCAGCACTGGGCCTTGCAGAACGCCTGGGCCACCAGCCAGCTGGTGCACAAGGGCGGCAAGTGGGCCAGCACGCTGGGGGCGCTGGTCGCGATCCTGCTGTGCATGCACGCCTGGCGCAGCGACCGCGCCGCGGCATGGCGTTGGCCGTTGCTGTACCTGGTGCTGGCGGTCGCCCTGGGCACCGGCGCGGTGTCGCTGCTCAAGTCGCTGACCAACATGGACTGCCCGTGGGACCTGGCCCGCTATGGCGGGCACCGCGAGTACGTGGGTCTGTTCGCCAGCCGTGCGCCGGGCATGCCGCGCGGGGTGTGCTTCCCGGCCGGGCATTCCAGTGCCGGCTTCGCCTGGGTCAGCCTGTACTTCTTCGCGCTGCTGGTGCGCCCGGCGTGGCGCTGGCGCGGGCTGGCCGTAGGGCTGGTGGCCGGCGGCGTGTTCGGCCTGTCCCAGCAACTGCGTGGCGCCCACTTCCTGTCGCATGACCTGTGGACCTTGGCCACCTGCTGGACCCTCTCGCTGGGCCTGTACCTGCTGGTACAACGCGTCGCCGCGCGCACGCAGACCGTGCCTGCCTCCGTTGCGCAGGGAGAGGCCGCATGAGCGCGACCCTGCCGCGCAGCGCGCGCCTGCCCGCGCTGACTGCCCTGCTGTCGTGGCGGCCGCAGCTGTCGACCGAAGCGCTGATCGTGCTGACCAGCGTGTTCTTCGCGCTGGCCTGCAATGGCCTGTTCTGGCACAGCGCCATGGCCACCCACCCGGGCAGCCTGCGCTTTGCCACCTCGCTGCTGCTGTTCCTGGTGGGCGCGCACTGCCTGCTGATGGGGCTGCTGGTGTGGCGGTGGAACGCCAAGGTGGTCATTGGGCTGTTGCTGCTGTGCACGGCGATGGCCGCGCACTACATGGGCAGCTACCACATCTATCTGGATGCGGACATGCTGCGCAATGTGCTGGCCACCGATCACAAGGAAAGCGGCGAGCTGATGACGCCGGCGCTGATTGCGCCGCTGGTGCTGCTGGCGCTGCTGCCGATGCTGGTGCTGTGGCGGCTGCAACTGCTCAAGCGCAGCTGGGGCAAGGCGCTGTTGTGGCGTGCCGGCTTCCTGCTGCTCTCGCTGCTGGTGGCACTGGGCGGGGCGATGCTGTCGTTCCAGGAAATGTCGGCGCTGATGCGCAACCAGCGCGAGGTGCGCTACCTGGCTACCCCCGGCAATGTCCTGCTGGGCCTGCCCAAGGCGCTGCGCGGCGACAATCCGATCCAGCGCGCGCCCAAGCTGCCAATCGGCACCGACGCCACCGCCACGCCGCGCGCCGCAGGCAGCCGGCCGCGCTTGCTGGTGATCGTGATGGGCGAAACCGCACGCGCGCAGAACTGGGGTCTGAACGGCTATGCCAAGCAGACCACACCGGAACTGGCGCAGGCCGGGGTGATCAACTTCCCGGACATGCATTCGTGCGGCACCAGCACCGAAGTCTCCCTGCCCTGCCTGTTCTCGCCGTACGGTCGCCACGACTACGACGAGAAAAAAATCCGCGCGCACCAGTCGTTGCTGCACGTGCTGGACCGCGCCGGCATCAGCACGCTGTGGCGTGACAACCAGTCCGGCTGCAAGGGGGTCTGCGAAGGCCTGCCGATGCAGGCGCTGGACGACGCCACGCACCCGCAGCTGTGCGCCAACGGACGCTGCATGGACGAGATCCTGATCGACGACCTGGCCACGCAGGTACGCGCCAGGCCCGGCGACCGGGTGGTGGTGCTGCACCAGCTGGGCAACCACGGGCCGAGCTATTTCGAACGCTACCCGGCCCGCTTCCGCCACTTCACCCCCACCTGCGACACCGCCGACCTGGGCAGGTGCAGCCGTGAGCAGATCACCAACAGCTACGACAACGCGCTGCTGTACACCGACCACCTGCTGTCGCGCACGATCGGCACGCTGAAGGGCATGGACGACTACGACACCGCGATGATCTACCTCTCCGACCATGGTGAATCACTGGGCGAGAAGGGCCTGTTCCTGCACGGCGTACCGTATGCGATCGCACCGCAGGAACAGACGCGGGTCCCGATGACGATGTGGTTCTCCCCCTCGTTCGCCGCCAACCGCGGCCTCAACCTGGCCTGCGTGCGCCAGCGCGCGGGCCGCTACACCGACCATGACAACCTGTTCCCGTCGGTACTGGGGCTGATGCAGGTCAAGACGGCCATCTACGAACGCGACCGCGATCTGTTTGCAGGATGCGAGGCTTAGTCTTCTGCTGGCGAGTCGGTTTCCGCGCAAGGCGAGAGTGGCCGTTGTAGTTGCACTTGCCGTTGCCATGCGCACCAGCCCTGTGTGGACGGGTCGGTACGGGTGGGTTGGCGGGACCGTTGGGCGCCATGGGTCCGGCGCATGCGCCGGACGGGTCGGGCAGGACGCCCGACCCCGGCCTTGCCGTTTGTGCAGGACTGCACAAACGCGCAAGGCGCTCACGAGCCTACACGGACGTACTTGCGGCGTGTCCCGCCAACCCGCCCGTACCGACCCGCCAACAGCAGCAATGACGCCATGTTGTTGGCGCGCGAAGCGCGTGCGTGCTGCCCTGCCCCTTGCGGTGTGACGGACGCTTCACTAGCCTTCGCCGGTCTGTCACCACCCAAGGATGTCCCCGTGAACCACCGCCCGCTCCTGCTGGCCCTGGCTGTCAGCGCTGCCGCACTGACGCTGGCGGCCTGCCAGAAGGAAACGACCCCGGCCGATGCCCCCGCCGCGGCTGCTGCCACCCCCACCGAGACCGCGGACCAGTTCATCGCCCGCGTCAACGCCGAGTACAAGGCCATGTACCCGGAAATGACCTCGGCACAGTGGCTCTCCTCGACCTACATCAACGAGGATTCCGAGCGCGTGGCGGCCAAGGCCAACGAACGCTGGCTCACCGTCCTCAACGGCTGGATCACCCAGGCCGGCACCTATGATGGCAAGCCCATGAGCGAGGATACCAAGCGCCAGATCCACCTCCTCAAACTCATGACCTCCATGCCCGCCCCGCGCGACCCGGCCAAGCTCTCCGAGCTCACCCGCATCGCCAGCCGCATGGAAGGCGCCTACGGTGCGGGCAAGTACTGCACCGATGACGCCAACCCCGCCACCTGCCGCCAGCTTGGCGACCTCGAACAGGTCCTTGCCCGCAGCCGCGACTACGACAAGCAGCTGGACGCCTGGCAGGGCTGGCACGCCACCACCAAACCCATGCGCGCCGACTACCAGCGCTTCGTCGGCCTCGTCAACGAAGGTGCCAAGGAAATGGGCTTCGCCGACGCCGGCCAGATGTGGCGCAGCGGCTATGACATGCCGCCCGAGCAGATCGGCCCGGAAACCGACCGCCTGTGGGAACAGGTCAAGCCCATGTACGAACAGCTGCACTGCTACGCCCGTACCAAGCTCGACGACACCTACGGCAAGGACAAAGCCGAAACCGACGGTGGCCTGATCGCCGCCCACCTGCTCGGCAACATGTGGCAGCAGGACTGGTCCAACCTCTGGGACCAGCTTGAACCCTACCCCGGCGCCGGCAGCCTGGACATCACCGCCGCACTGGAAAAGCAGTACCAGACCAACCTCAGCGGCGCGCTGGCCAAGGCCGGCGGCAACAGCGCCACTGTCGAAGCGCAGTTCAAGGCGCAGCGTGAGGCCGAACTGCGTACCGCCAAGCAGATGACCGAACGTGCGCAGGACTTCTACGTCTCGCTCGGCATGCCCGCGCTGCCCAAGTCGTACTGGGACAAGACCCAGTTCATCAAGCCGCTGGACCGCGACGTGGTCTGCCATGCCAGCGCCTGGGACATGAACATGGACGGCGACGTGCGCACCAAGATGTGCATCAAGCCCACCGAAGAAAACTTCACCACCATCTACCACGAGCTGGGCCACATCTATTACGACCTGGCCTACAACCCGCTGCCGCCGCTGTTCCAGGGCGGTGCCAACGACGGCTTCCACGAAGCGATCGGCGACACCATCGTGCTGGCGATGACCCCGCAGTACCTCAACTCCATCGGCCTGGTCGACAAGCCGCAGGAAAGCCGCGAGGCCACCATCAACGCGCAGATGCGCATGGCCCTCAGCGGTGTGTCGTTCCTGCCGTTCGGCCTGATGATCGACCGCTGGCGCTGGGGCGTGTTCGACGGCTCCATCACCCCGGACCACTACAACCAGGCGTGGTGGGACCTGAAGGCCAAGTACCAGGGCGTGGCCCCGGTGGGCGTGCGCGGTGAAGAGTTCTTCGATCCGGGTGCCAAGTACCACGTGCCGGGCAACACCCCGTACACCCGCTACTTCCTGGCGCGCATCCTGCAGTTCCAGTTCTACAAGGGCCTGTGCGATGCCTCCGGCTACAAGGGGCCGCTGCACCAGTGCAGCTTCTACGGCAACAAGGAAGCCGGACAGAAGTTCTGGGCGATGCTGAGCAAGGGCGCCAGCCAGCCGTGGCAGGCCACCCTGCGCGAGATCACCGGCGGCGACAAGCTCGATGCCGGCCCGATGATCGAGTACTTCACCCCGGTCAACGAGTGGCTCAAGCAGCAGAACCAGGGCCAGATGTGTGGCTGGAAGGCACCGGCGGCCACCGCCGCGGCCACCCCGGCCGCGACCGCACCGGCGGCACGCTGACCGTGCAACAGGGCCGGCCGCTGGTCGACTCCATCGCTGCATAAAAAACCGGCCGAAAGGCCGGTTTTTTCTTGAATGCAGCCACGCATGGCGTGGCTCTACCCGCCCGGCCTCAGGATTTCGTCGGGGTCTTCAGGCTGGCCGCAAGTTCGGCCTTGAACTGCTCGAAGTCCTTGCCGTCGGCCTTGGCCTCGGCATGCGCGGCGTCCTTCAGTGCATCCGAATACACCAGGCGCACCGGCGTGCCCTGGCGTTCGTGCAGTTCGGCGGCCTGCATGATCAGCGCCAGCACGCGGGCGGCACTGGGGGTCTGGCCGGCGATACGGCCGTCCATGCCCAGCACCCATTCGCCATCACGGCGCACCACGCCGGCCAGCAGCGTGCGCTGCTGGTCGCGCAGTTCCGCATGCGGTTCGACCGGCGAGGCGACGGCCTGCTCACGGTTGGCGGCCTGGGTTTCACGGCGCCGGCGGATGTCGCGGCGCAGTTTGGAGGTGGTCGACATCAAGAACGTCCGGACTGCATCAAAGCGCCAAGGATACCGCAGGTGCCCCGCCAGGCCTGCCGGGGGGCCGCCGCCCGCCTCAGTCCAGCACCTTGCCGTGACGCCAGTACCCCATGAAGGTGATGGCCCGTTTGTCGATCCCGCAGTCTTTCACCAGGTGCCGGCGGATCGCCATCACCGCGCCGGCCTCCCCGGCCACCCAGGCGTACAGCCCGCCCCCCTGCGCACTGGCCTGCTCCCACAGGATGTCCTGGTCGATGTCGATCTCGGCCAGGTCCTGCTCGGCCGCGCGCAGCCCCAACGGCCCGACCCGCGCCTGCACGGCCTGCTGCAGCAGCTGGCCGTGCGCGGCGCCCTCGCGCGCCAGCCAGAACAGCTGCGCGCCCACCGGGGCCGCCAGCGGCAGCACGTCGGCGTCATGGGCCACTTCCAGGAAGGCCTGCACCTGCGGCGGGTGCGGCCAGCGGGCCAGGTCTTCCAGGATGCCGGCCACCGCCGGCAGCGCGGTGTCATCGGCCACCAGCAGCACCCGTTGTACATCGGCCGGCGGCTTCCACTCGAACCCCTGGCTGCTCTCGGCCACCTGTGCATCCGGGGCCAGCAGACCGATGCGGTCGCCGACGCGGGCATGGGTGGCCCAGCGCGAGGCCGGGCCGGTCTCCCCGTGCAGGACGAAATCAATGTCCACCTCGCCCGCTTCGGGGCGTAGCGCGCGAATGGTGTACGTGCGCATCGGGGCGCGCTCGCCCTCCGGCAGGGCGCGGTAGCGCGCGTACCAGTCCTCGCCCTGCGGCACCTGCGGCGCGTCCTGGCCGGGCAACGGGAAGAACACCTTGATGCGCTGGTCCGGCCCGTCGGACTTCATGTTGGCCACGTCGGGCGCGGCGAACACCATGCGGGTCAGCGACGGGGAAAGGACGGTGCGCTGCTTGAGCGCGACGTCGAACAGGCGGTAGGTCTGCTGTGCAGCCATGCAATCACCCTGGAGTGCGGCGGACACGGACGGCCCGCAGGGGAATGGGTTGGCTGTCGTGGTGCACGAACTGGCTGGCGAGCGCACAGGATACGCCGCCATCGCAGGCTGGCAGCTGCGCGCGACGCAACCGTGGCGTGCGCGCGGCTTATTCGATCGGCGTCAACAGCGCGCGTCGCTGCTCGCAGTGGCGTTCCCAGTACCAGAAACTGGCCCCCACGGCGAAGAAGCCGGCATAACCCAGCGCAAGATGCAGAGGCTTGGCACTGAGCAGCGGCGAGACCACGCCGGCGACCACGGTGTTGATCATCAGCTGGATGAACATCTGCATCGACGAGGCCAGCCCGCGCTGGTGCGGGTACATGTCCAGCACCGCCAGCGCCAGGATCGGGAAGATCAGCGCCATGCCCACGCCACCCAGGAAGATCGGCAGCACCGCCCACGGCAGCATGATCTGCGGCACCGCCAGCACATAGCCCAGGTTGAGCGCCGCCGACACCGCGCACAGGCCGAAGCCGATGCCGATCTGGCGCTGCGCGGTCAGCCGCCCGGCCATGCGCCCGGACAGGAACGAGCCCATCGTCATGCCGCCGATGGTGGGAATGAACAGCCACGCAAAACCGCCCTCGCCCAGCTTGAGGTGCTGCATGACGAACACCGGCGCCGAGGCGATGTACAGGAAGATGCCGGAGAAGTTGAACGCACCGGCCGCCGCCAGCCGCAACAGGCGCGGGTTGGAGCCCATGCGCAGGTAGCTGCGTAGCAGTTCGCGCATCGACAACGGCGTGCGTGCGTCCACCGGGTGGGTTTCGGGCAGCCACTTGCCGGTGGCCAGCAGCAGCACCACCCCGAACAGCACCAGGAACCAGAAGATCAGCGGCCAGTCGCCCCCGCCGAGCAGGATCCAGCCACCGATGATCGGCGCGATCGCCGGGGCCACGCCGAAGATCATCGACACCTGGCTCATCAGCCGCTGTGCGTCGGCCCCGTGGTACAGGTCACGGATCACCGCACGGCCGACGATCACCCCGACCCCGGCGGTGACGCCCTGCAGCGCGCGGAACACCAGCAGCGTGGTCATGTCGCGCGACAGCGCGCAGCCGATCGAGGCGCCGATGAACAGCACCAGCCCGCCGATGATCACCCGCTTGCGCCCGAACGCGTCGGACAGCGGGCCGTGCGCCAGGCTCATCAGGCCGTAGAACAGCAGGTACACGCTGATGGTCTGCTGCACCGCGACCTGGTCCACCTGCATGCGCTCGCCCAGCAGCAGGAAGGCCGGGAAGATGGTGTCGATGGAGAACGGACCGAACATCGCCAGGCCTGCGAGCAGCAGGGCCAGGCGGCGGGTCGAGGGCGAGGCGGGCGTCATGCGGTCTTCCGTCTGGGCCATGCGCAAATGCACGGCGGGCGCCAGCCCGGAACGGGCGGCGCCAGATGAATACGAGGATCCAGCCATCATAGGCCTTTGCCGGCCCCCGCACCATGCCAACGGCGCCATCCGGGGGCGTCTGGCGGCCCCCATTCATCCCGGAGAATGCCGTTGCCGGGAAGACCGCTGGGCTATAATCGCCGGGCTACATGGTGGGAGAAGCGGCGCTTTGTTTTGAAGCACCCGCTGCCGAAGGCGCAACGCCCGTAATCGCTCAGGCCCGATACCACCCGCATCAAAACTCTGGAGAGACCGGCCACTGCCGGCGCCGAAGGGGCACGAAGCACGCAGATGCGCGCTTTTAAACTCTCAGGCAAAAGGACAGAGGGGCACCCAGGAAGACCGCAAGGTCCGGTGGTTCGCGCACGTGTGCGATGCACCCCGGCCAGGCCGCCTTCCGAACGTGCGTGCCCACTCTTCGAGATGCCAGCCATGTCCCAGAACACCCCTTCCCTGCGCGAGCTTGAACACAGCCACGCGTTCGTCGAACGCCACATCGGCCCCAACGACGCCGAAATCGCGCAGATGCTCGACGTGGTCGGCCACGCCTCGCTGGACGCACTGACCGATGCGATCGTGCCCGCCGGGATCAAGTCGCCGGCAGCACTGGCGTTGCCCGAGTCGCTGACCGAAGTGCAGGCCCTGGCCAAGATCCGCGCCATCGCCGACAAGAACCAGGTGTTCCGCACCTTCATCGGCCAGGGCTACTACGGCACGCTCACCCCGAACGTGATCCTGCGCAACGTGCTGGAAAACCCGGCGTGGTACACCGCCTACACCCCGTACCAGGCCGAGATTTCGCAGGGCCGCATGGAAGCGCTGATCAACTTCCAGACCCTGTGCGCCGACCTGACCGGCATGGAAATCGCCAACGCCTCGCTGCTGGACGAAGCGACTGCGGCAGCCGAAGCGATGACCCTGGCCAAGCGTTCGGCCAAGAGCAAGTCCGACACCTTCTTCGTGCACGACGCGGTGCACCCGCAGACGCTGGAACTGCTGCGCACCCGCGCCGAGCCGATGGGCATCGTGCTGCGCGTGGGCACCCCGGCCGAGGCCATGGAAGCAGAAGCCTACGGCGTGCTGCTGCAGTACCCGGACACCTTCGGCCATGTGGGTGACTACAAGGCGCTGGCCGATGCCGTGCACGCGCGCGGCGGCCTGGTTGCCGTGGCCACCGACCTGCTGGCGCTGACCCTGATCGCCGCCCCCGGCGAATGGGGCGCGGACATCGTGGTGGGCAACTCGCAGCGGTTCGGCGTGCCGTTCGGTTTCGGCGGCCCGCATGCCGCGTTCATGGCCTGCCGCGACGCCTACAAGCGCTCGATGCCGGGCCGCCTGATCGGCGTGTCGGTCGACGCCCAGGGCAATGCGGCTTACCGCCTCACCCTGCAGACCCGCGAGCAGCACATCCGCCGTGAGAAGGCCACCTCCAACATCTGCACCGCACAGGTGCTGCTGGCGGTGATGGCCTCGATGTACGCGGTGTACCACGGCCCGGAGGGCCTGACCCGGATCGCCCGCCGTACCCATCGCCTGGCCGCGATCCTGGCCAGTGCGCTGCGCACCGCCGGCGTCAACGTGGGCGAGCACTTCTTCGACACCCTGCACGTCAAGGACATCGACGCCAAGGCGATCCACGCCAAGGCCGCCGCCGCGCGCATCAACCTGCGCGCGATCGACAGCGAAGCGGTCGGCATCAGCCTGGATGAAACCACCACCCGCGAGGACATCGTGGCCCTGGGCCAGCTGTTCGGTGCCACGGTGGATGTGGATGCCCTGGACGCCCGCACCGCCGACGCCCTGCCGGCCGGCCTGGTGCGCACCAGCGCGTTCCTGACCCACCCGGTGTTCAACACCCACCACAGCGAACACGAACTGCTGCGCTACCTGCGTTCGCTGGCGGACAAGGACCTGGCCATGGATCGCACCATGATCCCGCTGGGCAGCTGCACCATGAAGCTCAACGCCACCGCCGAGATGATTCCGGTGACCTGGCCGGAGTTCGCCAACATCCACCCGCTGGCCCCGGCCGACCAGGCCACCGGCTACAAGGAACTGATCGAGAGCCTGGAAGCGATGCTGGTGGAATGCACCGGCTACGACGCGGTGAGCCTGCAGCCCAACTCGGGTGCGCAGGGCGAGTACGCCGGCCTGCTGGCGATCCGCGCCTACCACCGCTCGCGCGGTGACGACCACCGTGACGTGTGCCTGATCCCGGATTCGGCGCACGGCACCAACCCGGCGTCGGCGCAGATGTGCGGCATGAAGGTGGTGGTGACCAAGACCGACGCCAACGGCAACGTCGATGTGGAAGACATCCGCGTCAACGCCGAGAAGTACAGCGACCGCCTGGCCGCGATCATGATGACCTACCCGTCCACGCACGGCGTGTTCGAGGAAGAGGTGGTGGAGATCTGCGAGATCATCCACAAGCACGGCGGCCAGGTGTACACCGACGGCGCCAACATGAACGCCCTGGTCGGCGTGGCCAAGCCCGGCAAGTGGGGCTCGGACGTGTCGCACCTGAACCTGCACAAGACCTTCTGCATTCCGCACGGCGGCGGCGGCCCGGGCGTGGGTCCGTGTGCGGTCAAGTCGCACCTGGCGCCGTTCCTGCCGGGCAAGCTGGGCGACAACGGCCCGGTGGGCATGGTCAGCGCGGCCAGCTTCGGCAGCGCCTCGATCCTGCCGATCAGCTGGATGTACATCACCCTGATGGGCACCGCCGGCCTGCGCAAGGCCACCCAGGTGGCGCTGCTCAACGCCAACTACATCGCCACCCGCCTGGCCCCGCACTTCAAGACCCTGTACACCGGCCGCAACGGGCTGGTGGCACACGAGTGCATCCTGGACGTGCGCCCGCTGGAGAAGACCTCCGGCATCGCCGCCGAGGACGTGGCCAAGCGTCTGATCGACTTCGGCTTCCACGCCCCGACCCTGAGCTTCCCGGTGGCCGGCACGCTGATGGTGGAACCGACCGAAAGCGAATCGCTGCACGAGCTGGACCGCTTCATCAACGCGATGATCCAGATCCGCGAGGAAATCGCCGCGATCGAAGACGGCCGCCTGGACCGCGAGGACAACCCGCTCAAGCACGCCCCGCATACCGCCACCGCGGTGTCGGCCAGCGAGTGGGCGCACGCCTACCCGCGTGAGCTGGCGGCCTTCCCGCTGGCCAGCCTGCGCCAGCAGAAGTACTGGCCGCCGGTGGCGCGCGTGGACAACGTGTACGGCGACAAGAACGTGATGTGTGCGTGCATCCCGGTGGATGCCTACAAGGAAGACGAGGGCGTGGAGGTCTAAGCCTCCCTGCCCCGACGCAACAGGAAACGGCCCGCGCAAGCGGGCCGTTTTTCTTGACGGGATGCCCCGTCGCACGCGACGCCGGCAGTGCCGGCCGCTGGCCGGCTGCGATCTCCCCGGTAGTGCCGGCCGCTGGCCGGCTCCTACAGATGCCCATCGGCATGGTGCAGAGCCGGCCAGCGGCCGGCACTACCGGATCTCGATCAGTGAGGCGATGAGCCGGCCAGCGGCCGGCACTACCGGGTCTCGATTGGTGAGGTGGGGAGCCGGCCAGCGGCCGGCACTACCGGGTCTCGATTGGTGAGGTGGTGAGCCGGCCAGCGGCCGGCACTACCGGGTCTCGATTGGTGAGGTGGTGAGCCGGCCAGCGGCCGGCACTACCGGGTGGTTAGGTGATGTGCCGGCCAGCGGCCTGCAGTATCGTCAGTCGGCCTGGCGGCTGGCGCGCACGCGGCGGGCGACTTCGCTGCTGATGGCGATCACCGCGGTCAGCGCGGCCATCGACAGGAACTGCAGGCGGGTGTGCGACTCGGACAGCAGCAGGCCGAAGATCAGCGCCAGCACGCCCAGGCCGATTACGGTGAGGTACGGATAGCCGGCCATGCGGAACGGCAGGCGGGTGCCGTCGCGGTTGGCGCGGTGGCGCAGGATCAGCTGCGACAGCAGCGAGATCGTCCACACCAGCAGGCAGGTCGAGCCGACGATGTTGAGCAGCACCGGCAGCACCTTGTCCGGGAACAGCAGTTCCATCACCGTGGCCGCGAAACCGAACAGCACGCTGGCCAGCACCGCGATGATCGGTACCTGGCGCGGGTCGGTCCAGCCCAGTACGGCCGGGGCCTCCTGGCGTTGGGCCAGCGAGTACATCATGCGCGAGGCGCCGTAGAGGTTGGCGTTGAGCGCCGACAGCAGCGCGATCACCGCGATCAGGGTGATCGCCGTGGCCGCGCCGGGAATGTTGGCCACCTGCAGCACCGCCGCGAAGGGCGACTTCAACGCTTCGCTGGTCCACGGCACCACGGCGATGATCACGCTGAGCGAGCCGATGTAGAACACCAGGATGCGCCAGGCGACGGTGCGGATGGCGCGCGCGATGCTGCGCTCGGGGTCTTCGGTTTCGGCCGCGGCCACCGCCACGATCTCGGTGCCGCCAAAGGCGAACACCACCACCAGCAGCGCCGCGCCCACCCCGGCCAGGCCCTTGGGCGCGAACCCGCCGTGCGCGGTGAAGTTGGACAGGCCCGGCGAGGCCACGTCCGGCAGCCAGCCCATCAACAGTGCCACGCCGATCAGGATGAAGCCGATGATGGCCACCACCTTGAGAATGGCGAACCAGAATTCGAACTCGCCGAAATTCTTCACCCCGAGCAGGTTGATCGCAGTGAAGAACAGCATGAAGGCCAGTGCGGCCATCGGCACCGGCACCGCCGGCCAGACCGTGGCCAGCAGCCCGGCCGCGCCCACCGCTTCGGCGGCGATCACGATCACCAGCTGCACCCACCACAGCCAGCCCACGGTGGCTCCGGCAGTGGCGCCCATGGCGTCGGCCGCGTACACCGAGAACGCGCCACTGGTGGGCTTGGCCGCGGCCATCTCGCCCAGCGCGTTCATCACGATGATCACCAGCGCGCCGGCAACCAGGTAGGACAGCAGGACCGCCGGTCCGGCCGCCTGCACGCCCACGCCGGACCCCAGGAACAGGCCCGCGCCGATCGCGCTGCCCAGCCCCATCATGATCAGCTGGCGCGGCTTGAGTGCGTGGCCCAGGCGGGGAGCGGCTGGCGTCGGAGTCTGGGATGCGGGCATCGGAATCGCTGGGCGGGCAACAGGTGCCACACGATACCTGTTCGGCTGGCCTGCGGCATAGGCCACACGGCCCAGCCGGGCCTAGCGGTCGCGCTCGCCGATCTGCGCGCGGTAGCCGCGCGGCGACACCCCCACTTCGGCCTTGAACTTGCGGGTGAACGCGCTCTGGTCGGTGAAGCCGCAGGCCTGGCCGATGCTGGCGATGCTGTCGCCGCCATGCAGCAGGTGCACCGCCATCTGGATGCGCAGGCGGGTGAGCACCTGCTGCGGGGTCATCTGGAACACCTTGCGGAAGGTGCGCTCCAGCTTGGACAGCGAAAACCCGGTGATGTCCAGCAGGGTCTGCATGCGCACGTTCTCGGCGTAATGCGCGTTCAGGTGCGCCAGCGCCAGCCGCAGCTGCTCGTACTGGGTGCCCAGGCTGTCCTTCTGGCCGAGGTCGCGCGAAATGCCGATCAGGCCCTTGACCTGCCCGTCCACCAGCAGCGGCCGCTTGCAGGTCAGGCACCAGCCCGGCTCGCGGTTGGCGAACAGGTGCAGTTCCATCAGGTTCTCGATCACCCGCCCGGCCAGCACCTGTTCGTCCTGGCTGGCGTAATCGGCCCCCAGCCCGGTCGGATAGATCTCCGCCGCGGTGCGCCCGATCACCTCCTTGCGCGACTTCAGGCCCAGCCGGCGCAGCATGGTCTGGTTGATGTGCGTATAGCGCCCGTCGCGGTCCTTCATGAAGAACAGCACGTCGGGGATCGCATCAAACAGGGCTTCGATGTCGGCAGGTTCTACGCGCATGCGGCAACAGGTGGCGGAAGATTCGGGCCAAGGATACCCGTCCGGCCGTGCGCCACCCAGCGCCTGGGCGCCGCATGTGAAGCGCGGGTGGATGCGTGCCGGGCTTTTCGCACCCGCGATTAACGCCGGCCACGCCAGTGTGGGGGCTGCCTTCCCGCCAGCCCGGAGCCGCCACATGGCCGCCAGCAAGCCCCGCACCAAACCCGCACCTCCCGCCGACAGCCGTGGCCAAGGGGACGAACTGCATCAGCACGCCGGCGGCAGCCACCCGGCGCTGACCACCAACCAGGGCATTGCGGTTGCCGACAACCAGAACTCGCTGCGCGATACCCCGCGTGGGCCGACGTTGCTGGAAGACTTCATCCTGCGCGAGAAGATCACCCACTTCGACCATGAGCGCATTCCCGAGCGCATCGTGCATGCCCGCGGCAGCGCGGCGCACGGCTATTTCGAGCTGACCCGGTCGCTGGAAGAATTCACCCGCGCGCGCGTGCTCACCGAGGTGGGCGTGCGTACGCCGGTGTTCACCCGCTTCTCGACCGTGGCCGGCGGCGCCGGTTCGGTGGATACCCCGCGCGACGTGCGCGGTTTCGCGGTGAAGTTCTACACCCGCGAAGGCAACTGGGACCTGGTCGGCAACAACATCCCGGTGTTCTTCATCCAGGACGCGATCAAGTTCCCCGACCTGATCCACGCGGTGAAGATGGAACCGGACCGCGCCTTCCCGCAGGCAGCCAGTGCGCACGACACGTTCTGGGACTTCGTGTCGCTGATGCCCGAATCGATGCACATGATCATGTGGGCGATGAGCGACCGCACCATCCCGCGCTCGCTGCGCACCATCGAAGGCTTCGGCATCCACAGCTTCCGGCTGCTCAACGAGGCCGGTGAATCCACCTTCGTCAAATTCCACTGGCGCCCCAAGCTGGGCATCCAGTCCACGGTGTGGGACGAGGCGGTGAAGCTGCAGAGCGCCGACAACGACTTCCACCGCCGCGACCTGTTCGAGGCGATCACCGCCGGCGACTTCCCCGAGTGGGAACTGGCGGTGCAGCTGTTCACCGAAAAAGATGCCGAGGCGTTCCCGTTCGACCATCTGGACTCGACCAAGATCATTCCCGAATCGCTGGTGCCGCTGACGGTGATCGGGCGCATGGTGCTGGACCGCTGGCCGGACAACTTCTTCGCTGAAACCGAACAGGTGGCCTACTGCCCGGCCAACGTGCCGCCGGGCATCGACTTCAGCAACGACCCGCTGCTGCAGGGCCGGCTGTTCTCGTACCTGGACACCCAGCTCAGCCGCCTGGGCGGGCCGAACTTCCACCAGATTCCGGTCAATGCGCCCAAGTGCCCGTTCGCCAACCACCAGCGCGATGGCCACATGCAGATGCAGGTGCCCAAGGGGCGCGTGGCCTACGACCCCAGCTCACTGCAGGACGACACCCCGCGCGAAACCGCCGAGGGCTTCCCGAGCCATGCCACGGCACCCGATGACGGGGTCAAAGGCCGGGTGCGGGCGGCCAGCTTCGCCGACCACTACAGCCAGGCACGGATGTTCTTCCGCAGCCTGGAAGCGCCCGAGCAGGCGCATCTGGCGTCGGCGCTGGTGTTCGAGCTGTCCAAGGTGGAAACGGCCAAGGTGCGCGAACGCACGGTGAGCCACCTGCGCAACATTGATGACGCACTGGCCAAGCGCGTCGCGGCCGGCCTGGCGATGCCTGCCCTGCCCGATCCCGCGCCGACCGCCACCCCTGCGCAGGATTTTCCGAAGGCGCCGGAAGTGCGCGTGATCGGTCGTACCAAGGACCTGCTCAAGGGCCGCTGCATCGGCATCCTGTTCGACGAAGGCTCCGACGCGGGGTTGATCGGCAACCTGCGCAAGGCGGCCGAAAAGGCCGGTGCGAAGGTCAAGCTGGTTGCGCCGAAGATCGGCGGCGGAAAGCTCAGCGATGGCAAGACCCTGGCGGCCGATGGCCAGCTGGCGGGTACCCCGTCGGTGGTGTTCGACGCGGTTGCGGTGGTGCTCAGCAACGAAGCGGCCAAGCGGCTGCTGAAGGAATCGGCGGCCATCGATTTCATCGCCGACGCCTGGGCGCACCTGAAGGCAATCGCCGCCGACGAGGGTGCACAGGCGTTGCTCAAGGCGGCCCGCGTGGGCAACGACCCGGGCGTGGTGGAAGCCGAGGATGCCAAGGCCTTCCTCTCCGCAGCGGCAACCCGCCAGTGGGCGCGTGAGCCCAAGGTCCGCATGCTGGCCTGAGCCCCCGTCCACCGCCCACTGGAGACCTGCCATGCCCCGGGGTGATAAATCGGCCTACACCGACAAGCAGAAGCGTCAGGCCGCGCACATCGAAGAGAGCGAGAAGGACCAGGGCCGCAGCGATGCTGCGGCCGAACGGATCGCCTGGGCCACCGTCAACAAGCAGGACGGCGGGGGGAAGAAGGTTGGGGCAACCAGGAAGGCGGCGAAGAAGACACCAGGCCAGTAAGCCGCAATATGTATGACCGCGCCCCGTCAGCGGACGCATGGCCCCGGAACGAGGGCGCGGAGCGGGCGACACCGTAACGCGTCGTGCCTGCTGCGCCAGCTGCCCCCTCTTGGGGGCAGTGTTGGCGTTGCGGACAGGTGATCGGCGATACTCCGCCATTGCCGCAGGAAGCGGCTTTCGAGGGGCACGTCATGATGAAACCTGCGCGCGCATGGGCCACGCTGGTCTTGCTGATGCCGCTGATGGCGCTTGCACAGGACGTCCCCGCGACGCCCCCGACGCCGACACCGTTGAGCGCCGCCGATACCGCGGCCGCGCTGTCGCGTGCCGAACGGCTGGGCAAGGCGATCTTCCTGCAGGACCTTGCGGCCGAGCGCGCGACCGATGCGATACGGGCCAAGTACCGTGCCTTCGGCAAGGACGCGCGGGTACGCGGCTGGATCACCGAGGAACATGACGGGCAGTACCGGGTCAGCTACATCGACGCGACCCCCGCCGTGCTGTACCGCGTCGAGATGGCCGCCGACGGCACGCCCGCAGGCGAGGTCCAGGTGCTGTCCGAGCCAGCACCGCTGAGCGCCTATGAAGCCGCCGCCACGACGGCACGCACCCTGGCGATGACCGCACAGGTGGCGCCATGCGCCAAGGCCTACAACAGCGTCGCGCTGCCCGAAGGCGAGGGACGCTGGGCGGTCTATCTGCTGCCGGCAACCACCTTGCCGAACGTGGTGCCACTGGGCGGCAGCCACCGGCTGGACATCGCCGACGGGCGGATAACGGCGAGCCGTGGCTTCACCCGCACCTGCATCCAGCTGGGCCGGACGCCGTCAAAGCGCGGCGTCAAGGTGGTGGGCATGATGGTGACACATCTGTTGGACCCCACCCCCACCGAGGTCCATGTGTACTGGAGCCTGTGGGCACGCACGCCGATGTACGTCGCTACGACCGACGGCCAGCTCTGGGAGATCCACGACGGCCGCATCCACAAGCGCGATGACGTGGCTCAGGCGCCCGCCTCCGGGAGCTGAGCTGCCGCCTCATGAGGGGGCGGCACGCTTTCTGCGGGACCGCCCACCCGCCCGGCTCATCGCGGTGTCTGCGCCGGTGTTGGTATCGGCGCGGCGGCACGCCGGGCGGGCAGCACCACCGACTGCATGCGTTTGATCGCCGAGATCGGCACTGCTTCGGCACGCTGCTGCTGCGGCCACCACAGGAACACGAACCCGGTGCTGCTGCCGAGCAGGCGCGCGGTACCGGGCAACGCGGCGGTATCGCCTGCCAGATGCACCGTGACCGCGCTGCCCTGCCCGCTTTGGCGGATGTTCTCGGCTTTGTCCACGGAGTAGATGGCCGCCCCCAATGCCATGAAGAACGCCACCGCCACGCATACACCCGTGAGTGGACGCATGCCCGACATGTCCCAGCTGGTCAGCGCCGAACGCGAAAACAGCACCCGCCAGCCCCAGTGCCGCGCCCGCAGTGCGTCCACCCGGGCCGGGTTGCGTCGGCGCAGCGTGTCGGGCCAACCGACCAGGATCGCCAGCAGGGCGCCGCCCGCCAGGATCGCCGCGTACGCCGGATCGCGCAGGCCGGCGACCAGGAAATCGCTGACCTGCAGGTAGTCCAGGATCGACAGGTGGAAACCGCGGTAGAAAAAGTAACTGGACCACAGCCCCAGCAGCGACAGCAGCACATACCCGGCGCTGACGATCAACGCCGGCTCCTGCCGCAGCAGCCGCCACACCACCATCACCACCGAATCCTCGTTGCCCTGCACCACCGGCAGCACCGACCAGTCGGTGGGCGGCGCACTGCCCGCGGCAGGCACCGGGTCGGTGGTGAGGTGTGCAATGGCCGGCACATCGCCGTGGATGTCGCCTGATTCGGTGGTGTGCATGCAGCCCCCTGTACGTGGCCAGAGCATCACCGAAATCGGCGGTGCGCGGAAGACCCTGCGCCGCCCGACAGAGCCGTGGCACATGGCTTGCATCGCCTCTCAAGCCCCCCAGACCACGGCCCTTTCCAGGGCGTGCCGGCCGGACATCAGATTCGGTGCTGCCGGCCGATATCCGCTGGGTGGTGAAAAGGGGAAGCCGGGGGCGCGCCCACGCGCGTGCTGCCCGGCGTTGATCGTGGATTGATTCAGGGGAGTTGCATGTCCGTTTCCAATTTGGCCCATCCGCTGCTGCGGGTGCTGGCATGGTTTGTCCTGTTGGCCGGCGCGGCGGGGGCGGCGCAGGCCGCACCCGTGGAAGTGGTGTTCAGCAGCAACACGGGCGTGGGCACCACCTACGCACAGGATGGCCAGGGCGGCTCGGCCGATGTGCCTGGCCTGACCCTGCAGGTGTTCAACAGCAGCGATGCGGCGGGCACGCCCGTGGCCGGCATGACCTGGAAGGACAACGCCTGGCTGGACAGCGATGACGGCAGCTGGTCGGGCCTGACCCACACCGAGCAGGACGGTCGTATCGGGATGGTGATCCGCTCGGCCAACGGCAGCAACTTCTCGATCACCTCGTTCCGCTATTACAACTGGGGCGAGAACACGAGCGTCAATTACATGGTCGAGGGCTACCGCGACGGCGCCCTGGTGGGGACGCGCGGCTTCTCGATCCCGGCGCCGCTGCGCGTTCCGCTCACGGTGACCCTGTTCCCGGCGGCCTTCCGCAACGTGGACGAGATCCGCATCCGTCTCATCAGCGGCGGTGCCGATCCGGGCCTGCGCACCTGGCATTCGATCAACAACATCATCGTGGAAGCAATCAACACCGCGCCCACCGATCTTGCCCTGACGGCCACCGCGCTCAACCAGAGCGCCGGCGCGAACGCCGTGGTGGGCACGCTGAGCACCACCGATGCCGATGTGGGCGATGCATTCACCTACAGCCTGGTCAGCGGCGCCGGCGACACCGCCAACGCACAGTTCACCATCGTCGGCGACGCGCTGCGCGCCACCAACGCGGCCAGCCTTGCCGCCGGTACCTACAGCGTGCGCGTGCGCAGCACCGACAGCGGCGGTGCCAGCACCGAGAAGGCCTTCTCCATCACCGTGGTCGATGACCTGGCACCGAGCGTGAGCAGCATGGCCGTGCTGGGCACGCCTGCGGCCACCGCCCCCAGCGTGACCTGGCAGGTGAACTTCAGCGAGCCGGTGTTCAACGTGGCGGTCAGTGATTTCAGCCTGACCGCCACCGGTTCGGCCGCCGCGGTCGTCCGTTCGGTGAGCGGCGCGGGCAGCGACACCCTCAACGTGGTGGTCGACAGCATCAACGGCAATGGCACGCTGCGCCTGGACCTGAGCGCGGCCTCGGGCATCCGCGACGGCGCGGGCAACACCGGCGTTGCCGGCTACACCGCGGGCGCGTCGCACGCCGTGGCCATTCCCACCGCACCCGGCGCGCCCACCGTGGGCGTGGCCACCCCGGGCAACGGCCAGGTTTCGGTGGCCTTCACCGCACCGGCCAGCGACGGCGGTTCGGCGATCACCGGTTACACCGTGACCTCTTCCCCGGGCGGCTTCACCGCCAGCGGCGCGGCCTCGCCGCTGGTCGTCACCGGGCTGGCCAACGGCACCGCCTACGCCTTCACCGTCACCGCGACCAATGCCACCGGCACCAGCGTCGCTTCGGCCGCCTCGTCGGCGGTAACGCCGAAAGGCACGCAGACCATTGTCTTTGGCAATCCCGGCACGCAGATCTTCGGTAGTGCGCCCACCCTGGCCGCGATCAGCAGCGCCGGTCTGCCGGTCAGCTTTACCTCCGCCACCACCGGCGTGTGCACCATCACCAGCGGCGGCACCTTGACCTTCGGTAGCAGCGGCGCCTGCAGCATCCACGCCGACCAGAGCGGCGATGGCACCTTCCAGGCAGCGTCGCAGGTCACCCAGACGTTCACCGTGGTGGCCGTAGTGCCCGGTGCGCCCAGCGTCGGTACCGCCACCGCGGGCGATACCCAGGCCACGGTGAGCTTCACCGCACCGGCCAGCACCGGCGGTGCGGCGATCAGCGGCTACACCGTGACCGCCCAGCCGGGCGGCATCACCGCCACCGGGGCGGGCTCGCCGATCACGCTGACCGGCCTGACCAACGGCATCGCCTACACCTTCACCGTGACGGCGACCAACAATGCCGGGACCGGCGGGGCCTCGGCCGCCTCCAACGCGATCACCCCGGCCGCCGCCCAGGTCATCACCTTCAGCAACCCGGGCGTGCAGAATGTCGGCACCACGCCCACGTTGACGGCGTCGTCCGATTCCGGGCTGACCCCGACGTTCACCTCCACCACCACCGGGGTCTGCACGATCACCAGCAGTGGTGCGCTGACCTTCCTCACTGCGGGCACCTGCAGCATCGCGGCCAACCAGCCCGGCAACAGCAGCTTCCTGCCGGCCGCGACCGTGTCGCAGACCTTCCAGGTCAATGCGGTCGCGCCCGGTGCACCGCTGATCGGCACCGCCACGCCCTCGGGCACCGGCCAGATCGAGGTGAGCTTCACCGCGCCGGCCTTCACCGGCGGCAGCGCGATTGTCGGCTACACGGTGACCGCCGCTCCCGGGGGTATCACCGCCACCGGCGCGGGCAGCCCGATCAAGGTGACCGGCCTGACCGTCGGGCTGTCCTACACCTTCACGGTCACCGCCACCAACGGCGCCGGCACGGGCAGCGCGTCGGCGGCGTCCAATGCCGCGGCGGCCGCCGAAGCGATCGTGGCCCACCCGTCCAATGCGGTTGTGGCATACGGCACGGCCACGCCGATCCCGTTGGACATCGGCGGCATCGCCAACAGCGTGAGCGTGACCACGGCCGCCGCCCACGGCGTCGCGGCCATCAATGGCACCCAGGTGACCTACACGCCCAACGCCGGCTATGCCGGCCCGGATGCCTTCACCTACCGCGCGACCGACGGCAACACCACGTCCGCCGCAACCGTGGTGAGCATCACCGTGTCGCCGCCTACGCTCAGCCTGGCAGCGACCCCGCTGGCGCCCGGCACCGCCGGCAGCAGCTACCAGCAAACGCTGAGCACCACCGGTGGCGCAGCGCCTTACCGCTATCAGGCGCTTGGCGGCCTGCCCGCCGGCATCACCCTGGCGGCCACCGGTGAGTTCAGCGGCACGCCGACCACCGCCGGAAGCTACAGCATCCTTGTGCAGGTGACCGACAGCAGCACCGGTACCGGCCCGTTCACCAGCACCCGCAGCTACACGCTGGTGATCGCCGCCCCGCAGATCGCCTTCACCCTGCCCAGCCTGCCGCAACCGTTCACCGCGGCGTCCTACAACCAGCGCCTGCAGGTATCCGGCGGCGTCGCGCCGTATACGTTCGCCGTTACCGGCGGCGTGCTGCCGGGCGGCCTCACCCTGGCCAGCGACGGCCTGCTGTCCGGCATGGCGACGGCCGCCGGCAGCCATGCCTTCGACGTCACCGTGACCGACGCCAATGGCTTCACCGCCCGCCAGTCCTACACGCTGGTGGTGATCGAAGCGCTGCAGCAGATCGACACGTTCGTGGCCAATCCGAGCGCGCCGACGTACAGCGTGGACGGCCGCTTCTCGGTCTCGGCCAACGGGGGTGCGTCCGGCAATCCGGTCGTGTTCGCCACCACCACGCCGGCGGTGTGCCGCGTGGACGGCAGCAGCGTGCTGATGCTGGCCGCCGGGCGCTGCAGCCTGACCGCCAACCAGGCCGGCAACGCGCAGTACCAGGCCGCCACCCAGGCCGTGCTTGAAGTGGACATCACCGCCGCCGTGCCGGTGCTGCAGTGGCCGCAGGAGCTGCAGAAGCTGTACGGGCAGGCCGCGTTCGACCTGGTCGATCCAACCAGCCCCAGCCGCGGCACCTTCAGCTACAGCAGCAGTGCACCGGCCGTGGCCAGCGTGCAGGGGCGCACTGTCACCCTGCACGGTGAAGGCGTGGCGATCATCACCTTTACCCAGGCCGCCGCCGGTGGCTTCGGCATCGGCACCGCGCAGCTGCGCCTGACCGTCGCCCAGCGGCCCGACCCGACCCGCGACCCGGGCGTGGTCGCCGGCGTGCAGGCGCAGGTGGACGCGAGCGTGCGATTTGCGAGTGCGCAGCAATCCAACATCCGCGATCGCCTGCGCCAGGTGCGCAGTGGCGACAACGGCTCCAGCAACCAGCTGTCGCTCGGCCATGCCGGCGGCCGCGACCGCCCCGGCCTGGCCTTGCCACTGGCGCCGATGCAGGCCGCGCCGTGGCCGTCCCTGCCCACCGGCTGGGGCCTGTGGGCCTCGGGCAGCGCCACCTTCGGCGACGGTGACCGCAGCAGCAGTTACACCTTCCACACCGACGGCCTTACCGTCGGCCTGGACCGCGCTGTCGGCGAGCGCCTGCTGCTGGGCGTGGCGGCCAGCCTGGCGCGCAACGACAGCGAAAGGGACGGCAGCGAGTCGCGCGTGGACGGCAGGCAGCATTCGCTGGCCGCCTACGGCCTGTGGCGCAGCGGCGAGCACCTGTTCGTCGACGGCGTCATCGCCGGCGGCGCGCTGGACTTCGCTACCCGCCGCTGGAGCACGGACGCGGACGCCTTCGCGCGCGGCAGCCGCGACGGTGACCAGTGGTTCGGTTCGTTGGCCTTCGGCTACGAACATCGCAACGCTGGCATGACCCTCACCGGCTACGGTCGCGTGGAAGCCAGCCGCACAAGGCTCGATGCCTACCGGGAGACCGGGCTGGATCTGTACGACCTCGACTACCGCCGCCAGGTGGTGCGCAACAGCGCGGTCGCACTCGGCCTGGAAGGGGCCTACCTGGCAGGCGATGGCGAAGGACGCGTGCGTCCGTTCTGGAACATCGAGTACCGCCAGGCCATCGACGACAAGGGCGCGGCCTACCTCAACTACGTGGTGGGCCCTCGCGCGCAGGACTATCGCCTGGACATGCACAGCTACAACGACAATGCCCTGTCGATGGCCGCCGGCATGGACGTGCGCCTGCAGCGTGGCTGGTTGCTGTCGCTGCTGTTGGGCCATGAGCAGACCCGCGGCTCCAGCCGTGCCAGCAGCGTGGGACTGCGGGTGAGTTATGGCGGTGCCGGAGCCGGTGCGGGCCCTGCGGCCGGCACGATGGAGGGGACCGATGCGGACCATGCGTCCGGTACCGCACAGCGCTGCGCGCCGCGTCGCTGCGGGGCCGGTAACGCTGCCGCGAAATAACACCCGGTGGTTGCAGACCGGCCGATCCTGCAGGGGATCGGTCGGTTGGTGGGGCAGCGACGGGATCAGCGAACCGGAAAAACGCACGCGCGTAGAGCCGACCGTTGGTCGGCTTGCGGCAACGCCCGACGATACCAATGCAAGTCATCCAAGATCGCGCCAGGCGGGCGTGTACGCCAAGGGCGTCACCACCAACGGTGGTGACCTACCGTGTTGGGGCGGACCGCCAAAAAAAAAGGCCCTGCGCAAGCAGGGCCTTTTCGTTGCCAGCCCGGCGCCACGCTGCCGGGGCAGCGCGACGCATGGGGCGCGGGAACTTACGCTGCGCGGCGGGCAGCCACGGTCCGGGTGCCCTGCTCCAGCTTGAACACCGCCACCGATTCACTCAGCGCGTGCGCCTGCTCTTCCAGCGCGCGGCTGGCCGCGGTGGCTTCTTCCACCAGCGCCGCGTTCTGCTGGGTCACCTGGTCCATCTGCACCACCACCTGGTTCACCTGCTCGATGCCGGCGGCCTGTTCCTTGGTGGCCGCGGCGATGTCGCTCATCAGCTGGTTGGTACGCGAGCTGGCCTGGGTGAGCCGGGCAATGGCCGCTTCGGATTCCACGGTCACGCTCAGCCCGGTCTTGACCTTGTCGCTGGCCTCGCCGATCAGGTCCTTGATCTCCTTGGCCGCCGTACCCGCTCGCTGTGCAAGCGTACGCACTTCGCTGGCGACCACGGCAAACCCGCGCCCGTTCTCGCCGGCACGCGCAGCTTCCACGGCGGCGTTCAGCGCCAGGATGTTGGTCTGGAACGCAATACCGTCGATCACCGAGGAGATCTCGGAGATGCGCGCGGAAGATTTGTCGATCTCGCTCATCACCGTGGCCATCTGCGCGATCGCCTGTTCGGTAGCGCGCACGGCAACGCCCGACGCATGCGCTTCCTGGTCGGCCTGGCTGGCCAGCTCGGCGTTCTGGCGCACGGTGGAGGTCAGCTCTTCCATCGAGGCAGCCGCCTCTTCCAGGTTGGCGGCCTGCTGTTCGGTGCGGCGCGACAGGTCGTTGTGGCCGGCGGCCAGTTCCTGCGCGGCGTCGTTGATGCTGCCGGCGGCGCCCTGGATCTGCTGCACGATAGCGGTCAGCTGCGCGGCGGTGACGTTGGCATCGTCACGCATCTGCGCGAACACACCCTGGTAGTGGCCTTCCATGCGCGAGGTCAGGTCACCGGTGGAGATGGCACGCAGCACCTGCGACAGATCGGCAATGCTCGACTGCGAGCTGGCCATCATGCCGTTGAGGTTGGCCACCATGGCGCGGAACTGGAACTGGAACGCGGCTTCGTCGCCACGTACCGAGAAGTCACCGGCACGCGCGGCGCTGGCCAGCGTATCGATCTGCTGGTTGATCGCCATCAGGCTGCTCTTGACCGTGGCCATGGTGCGGGTCAGCAGCGCCTTCTCCCCCGGGTAGCTGTCCAGGTCGCGGCTGAGGTCGCCGATGGCGTAGTCGGCCATCACATCCACCATGTGCGACTGCACGGCCACGTGCGAGCCGACCAGCTCGTTGGTGGCACGCAGCATGCGGCCGTAATCGCCCGGCAACGCGGCCGCGTCCATCCGGTAGCTGATCGCGCCGGCTTCGTGCTGCTGCGCCATCTGCAGCTGCGCGGTGATCGCGGCCTGCACGTTCTGGCGCACGCTGCCCATGGCGTTGCCCAGCAGGGTGAGTTCGTCGCGGCCGCCCAGGCGGAAGTCCTGGTCCAGCTCGCCACGGGCCATACGGTCGGCCAGGCCCACCGCGCGGGCCAGCGGGCCGGTCAGGCTGCGCCCGATCAGGATCGAGGCGGCAATGCCGACCAGCAGCGCGATGCCACCGAGCACCAGCAGCTGCAGCAAAGTGCGCTCGCCCAGGCGGATCGCTTCGGCAGCGGCCTCGCGGCTTTCCTTCTCTTCGTAGGCCACGCCATTGGCGAGCGCCTTGTTCCAGCCATTGGCCGCTTCCTGCACCGGGCCCAGAGTCAGGGCGACGGCGCCGGGGAAATCGCCCTGCTCCATCAGCTCGCTGGTCTGCTTGTTGAGCGGGCGCGCGGTGGCGCGCCTGGCCGCGATCTGCTCGCCAATGGCCTTGCCTTCGGCATCGGTGGGCAGCGCCTGGTAGGCGGTCCAGCTGGCCTCGTAGCGCTTGACCAGCGCGGCAATGCGCGCCTCGTCGGCCTCGCGCTCCTGACCCTGGCGGATCAGCATTTCACGACGCACGACCATCATCTGGTTGTTCGCATCGAGCATTTCCGACAGCAGCCGCACCTTGGCGACGCCAACCTCGACCACCTGCTGCATCGCGTGCTTCTGCACCGCACTGCCGGTGGCACCGGTGGCCACCACGGCCGCCACCAGCAACAACAACAGGCCAAAGCCCATACCAAGACGCCAGACCACTCTGACGTTACGCAAAAAATCCATGGGGACATCCAAGAACGTGGGGGGTGAGGGGGTATCGGCCCCCCGTCACGCGTTCTTGACCACACTTTCTTAACAACTCGGCCGCGGTTCACATTGCTGCCGGGTTGCCCGGGCGTCGTCTACCCAAATTGGGTAGGACCCTACCCAGAATCGGTATTCAGGCCACACAGGGCCACCCGCACGAAAAAGCCCCGCTTTCGCGGGGCTCCTTCGTGCATCGCCTGGTGCGGTGGCAGTGCCGAGCCGGGCTCGGCACTGCCAGGGTGCTCAGGCGAACGGGTCCTGCAGGACCATGGTGTGGTCGCGGTCCGGGCCGGTGGAGACGATGCTCACCGGGCAGCCGGCCAGCTCTTCCAGCGCGCGCAGGTAGGCGCGGGCGGCGGGCGGCAGGTCGTCCCAGTTGGTGATGCCGTGGGTGTTCTCGGTCCAGCCCGGGAACTCCAGGTACACCGGGGTGCACTCTTCCCAGCCCTGCGCGTCCAGCGGGGCGTATTCGGTACGCTTGCCGCGGTATTCGTAGGCGATGCAGACCTTCAGCTTTTCCATGCCGTCCAGCACGTCCAGCTTGGTGATGCACAGGCCGCTGATGCCGTTGATGGCCACGGCGCGCTTGAGCGCCACGATGTCCATCCAGCCGCAGCGACGCGGGCGGCCGGTCGAGGCGCCGTACTCGGCACCGCGATCGCGGATGCCCTGGCCGACTTCATCGTCCAGCTCGGTCGGGAACGGACCACCGCCGACGCGGGTGGCGTAGGCCTTGGCGATACCCAGCACGTAGTCGATCGCGTCCGCGCCCACGCCGGCACCGGCCAGCGCGCCGCCCACGGTGGTGTTGGAGCTGGTGACGTACGGGTAGGTGCCGTGGTCGATGTCCAGCAGCGCGCCCTGGGCGCCTTCGAACAGCACGCGCTTACCCTGCTTGCGCAGGTCGTGCAGGATGCCGGCGACGTCGGACTTCATCGGCTCGACGTACTCGCCGAAGGCCAGGGCTTCGTCGTAGGTCTTCTGGAAGTCGACCGCGTCGGTCTTCAGGTAGTTGGTCAGCACGAAGTTGTGGTAATCCAGCGCGGTGCGCAGGAGTTCTTCCAGCTGCGACGGGTAGTGCAGGTCGGCGATGCGGATGCCGCGACGCGCCACCTTGTCTTCGTACGCCGGGCCGATGCCACGGCCGGTGGTGCCGATCGCCTTGCCGCCGGCAGCGCGTTCGCGCGCCTGGTCCAGGGCGATGTGGTACGGCATGATCAGCGGCGCGGCCGGGGAGATCTTCAGGCGCGAACGCACTTCCACGCCGGAGGTTTCCAGCTCGGCGATTTCCTTCTGCAGCGCGGCCGGGGAGATCACCACGCCGTTGCCGATCAGGCACAGCGCGTCGGCACGCAGGATGCCCGACGGGATCAGGTGCAGCACGGTCTTCTTGCCATTGATGACAAGCGTGTGGCCGGCATTGTGGCCGCCCTGGAAACGTACAACGGCACCGATTTCCTCGGTGAGCAGATCGACGATCTTGCCCTTGCCTTCATCGCCCCACTGGGCACCAAGCACTACGACAGACTGACCCATGACGGGCTCCTCATATGTTGCGGCCATCGGGGCCGCGGACGGGTAAACCGTGGCGGGGCTGGCCAGCGCGGTGATGGCGGCTCCAAACGGGGAGCGGCCGGCGATGGAAGGCCCAGACACGGAAAAAGCCGAACGGGGAGGCCCGTCCGGCTTTTTTGCATTATCCGGGTTTCCCCGGGCAGGTGCCACCCCGCTGGAGGGCGGCGTTGGCAACCGGTCAGGACGGGGCGCCACCGGTAGTGCCGGCCGCTGGCCGGCTGCCTGGGCGTGAACGGTAGTGCCGGCCGCTGGCCGGCTGCCTGAGCGTGAACGGTAGTGCCGGCCGCTGGCCGGCGGCCCCCCCCCCCCGGGGGGGGGCCCCCCCCCCCCCCCCACACGGGGGGGGGGGGGGGGGGGGGGGGGGGGGGGGCGGGGGGGGGGGGGGGGCCCGCCCCCCCCCCCCCCACTACCGGGTCGGGGGCCGGGCAGAGCCCGGCGCTACGGGTCGGAAGGCCGGCTGCCGACCATGGCTGGGGAGCCGGCCAGCGGCCGGCACTACCGGGTCGGGAGCCGGGCAGAGCCCGGCGCTACGATCGGCGACAGGCCCGGCGCTACGCGCGGCGGATCCACCACAGGGTGGTCAGCCCGGCGAGCAGGATCACCCCGCCCCAGGTGCGCAGCGTGGCCCTGCGCAGCATGAGCAGCTGTTCGGCCATGCGCTTCCAGGCCAGCGGGGCGGCGAACAGGAACAGGCCTTCGAGCACGGCCACCAGGCACAGGGCCGAGAACAACTCTTTCATGACATCTCCACCAACAAAACGGGGACCCGGTCTGCACCGGGTCCCCGTGGGTTACCTGCCGCCTGCGGCCTCAGCGATCGCTCTTGAGGTACTGCAGGAACGGGTCGTTCTTGTCGAGCACGATCACGCCGTTACCGTCGGCCATCGACCCACGATAGGCCTCCAGGCTGCGGTAGAAGGCGTAGAACGACGGGTCGGCCGAGCCGGCCTTGCCGTAGATGCGCGCGGCTTCGGCATCGCCGGCACCACGCAGCTGCTGCGCATCGCGCTCGGCTTCGGCCACGATCACCGTGCTGTCGCGGTCGGCCTGGGCACGGATGGTCAGCGACTGCTCCTCACCCTCTGCACGCAGCTTGGCCGCTTCCTGCTTGCGCTGGGCGCGCATGCGCTCGTACACATCGTTGATCACCTGACTGTCGGTGGGCAGGTCGATCTGCTTGATGCGCAGGTCGATGATCTGCATGCCGAGGCCCTTCACCGCTTCATTGATGCCGGTCAACTGCCCGGCAATCAGCTCGCTGCGGTCACCGGACACCAGCTGCTGCAGCGAGCGCGAGTTGATCTGGTTGCGCAGCGAGTCGGTGATGATGGGGGCCAGGCGCGCATCGGCCACGCTGGCATCGCCACCGGTGGCACGGTAGTAATCGCGCACGTTGGAGATGTACCCGATGGCGAAGAAGTCGACGCTGACGTCCTTCTGCTCGGCGGTGAAGTAACGCGCCGGGGCGGTGGCAAGCACCTGGAAGCGGCGGTCGAACACCCGCACCGTTTCCACCAGCGGCACCTTGAAGTGCAGGCCCGGCTTGATGTCCGCACGGACCACCTTGCCCAGGTTCAACACCATCGCGGTCTGGTCCTCACGGACCACGTACACCGAGCCCAGCAGGCCCAGCAGGGCGGCCACGGCCAGCCCGATCCAAAGGGAACTCTTCATCGGCTGACTCCTTCACGACCGGTCGGGCGGGTGGTCGGGCGTTCGGTGTTGCGCACGCCATCCACCGGCGTGCTGGCCGGCAGCGACGGCAGCATCACTTCCGGGGTCACGGCCGGTGCGGCCGGTGCGGCAGCGCCGCGGTTGTCGCCGGGCATCGGCACGTAGATCAGCTGGCGGCCATCGCCACCGATGATCTTGCGGTTCTGGCCGAGCACCTGCTGCACGGTTTCCAGCCACAGACGCTTGCGGGTGACTTCCGGGGCGTCCTTGTACTGGGCCTGCAGCAGGGTGAAGCGTTCGGCGTCACCCTCGGCCTTGGCCACGGCCGCCTGCTTGTAACCTTCGGCGGTGGTACGCGCACGCGAGGCCTGGCCGCGCGCTTCCGGCACGACCTTGGCCGCGTAGGCCTGGGCTTCGTTGATCAGGCGTTCCTTGACCTGCTGGGCGCCGTTGACCTCGTCGAAGGCCGGCTTGACCTCCTCGGGCGGGCGCGCGTCGGGCAGGGTCAGGCCGGTCACGGCCAGCCCGGTGCGGTAGGCCTTCAGTGCGGCCTGCAGGCGTTCCTGGGCCACCAGTGCCAGCGGGCCGCGGTTGTTGAGGACCGCGTTGAGGTCGGCACGGCCCACCTGCTCGCGGACCGCGCTCTGCGCGGACTGCTCCAGCACCTGGTCGGCCGCGACCGTGCCGAACAGGTACAGGCGCGGGTCGTCGATGCGGTACTGCACGTTGACCGAGACATTGACGATGTTCTCGTCACGGGTCAGCACCGGTACCTGGCTGCTGAACGTCTTGATCTGGGTGGCATTGACCTTGGTCACCGATTCGATCGGCCAGGGCAGCTTGAAGTTGGGGCCGGGCTGCAGGATCCGCGAGAACTGGCCGAAGCGCAGCACCACGCCGCGCTGCTGTTCGCCGATCAGCTGGAAGCTGGAAAACAGCAGCAGCAGAACCACCGCGACCGCCACCCAACGCAGGATGTTGCCATCGAAGAGATCCTTGAGCGGGCCGGGAAAACCGCCCCAACCGCTGCCATTGCCGCCACCGCGCGGGCCAAACGGCCCCCGTCGGTTCTCGTCGGGACCTTGTCCGCCCTTGTTGCCGCCGGGTGTATTCCAGGCCATGCACGCTCCATCAGTGAAAGGTTGCCTGCGGGCCATTCCGCACCGTCAACCATGAATCCTGTTCGATTCTACTAGATGGGGCGGATCGGCAGGATTGGAAGGGGCAAGGGGCCAACGGGATCGATTCATGCGCTGCCCACCCGGGGGTCCCGGCCCGCGCGGGCAGCAGGTAAGGTGTCGTTCCACACCCCACCAGGCCGCCCCATGCCCCTCCCCGACCGCTTCAACGCCTTCCGCATCCACCAGGACGAGCACGGCCACCGCAGCGGCATCGAGGCGATCGGCCTGGACCAGCTCAACCCGGGCGAGGTGGTGATCCGCGCGCAGTGGTCGTCGGTGAACTACAAGGATGCCCTGGCCGGCACCGGCAAGGGCCGCATCCTGCGCCGCTTCCCGCTGGTGGGGGGCATCGACGTGGCCGGCACGGTGGTGGCCTCCACCGACCCGGCCTACCGCGAGGGCGATGCGGTGCTGGCCACCGGCTGCGGGCTGAGCGAGACCCGTGACGGCGGCTACAGCCAGTACGTGCGGCTGGCAGCGAGCGCGGTGATCGCCCAGCCGGCCGGGCTGAGCCCGCGCGAGGCGATGGTGCTGGGCACCGCCGGCTTCACTGCCGCGCTGGCGCTGCTGCGCATGACCGACAACCGGCTGACCCCGGCGCATGGCCCGCTGGCGGTCACCGGGGCCACCGGCGGGGTCGGCTCGTTGGCGGTGGACATCTTCAGCCGCGCCGGCTTCGAGGTGCATGCCGTCAGCGGCAAGGCCGACCAGGCCGACTACCTTCATGGGCTGGGTGCCAGCCAGGTGTTGCCGCGCGAGGCGCTGGCCACGGGCAAACCGATGGAATCGGCGCGCTTCGGTGGCGGCCTGGACAATGCCGGCGGCCCCATGCTGGCCAGCCTGCTGGCGCAGACGGTGCCTTACGGCAGCGTGGTCAGCGCCGGTCTGGCCGCCAGCCCGGCGCTGGACATGACGGTGATGCCCTTCATCATCCGCGGTGTGTCACTACTGGGGGTGTCGTCGGCGGCTGCACCGCGTGCGCTGCGCGAACAAGTCTGGGAAAAGCTCGCCGGCGACTGGAAGCCGCGCCACCTGGCGACCATCTGCACGCGCGAAGTGGGCCTGGATGGATTGGCCGACGTGTTCGAGGCGATGCTCACGGGCGGCGCAGTGGGTCGCACGGTGGTGCGGATCGACTGAGCGTTGCAGGGGGGCGACGGACGGCATGCCGGACGCTTCCCGGCCATGCGCGCGCGGCACTACACTGCGGGCATAACCTGGGGAACAACATGGCACGCATTCTGATCGTCGACGATTCACCGTCGCAGCTGCTGGGGATACAGCGCATCGTCGAAAAGCTCGGGCACGAGATCCTGACCGCCACCGATGGCGCGGCCGGGGTGGAAGCGGCCCGTGCGCAGTTGCCCGATCTGGTGCTGATGGACGTGGTGATGCCCAACCTCAACGGTTTCCAGGCCACCCGCACGCTGGCCCGCGATGCGAGCACCAAGCACATTCCGGTGATCCTGGTGACCACCAAGGATCAGGACACCGACCGCATGTGGGGCATGCGCCAGGGCGCCAAGGCTTATATCACCAAGCCGTTCTCCGAGGACGAGCTGTCCGAAGTGCTGGAGCGCGTTTTCAGCAACCAGGAACCGCCGACGGCGTGATGCCGGCGGTGGGGTGAGCCGACCCACGGTCGGCGCCTGCCGTGCAGGTACCGACCGTTGGTCGGTACGCAACACCGGCCGGTACGCCGATGCACCGGCGCACCGCAGGTCTTACACCTTCTCGCCGAACGCCTTGGCCAGCGCCTTGTAGGCCTTCTTCTGCGCCTCTTCGGTCGGGGCCGGCGCCACGATCTCCAGCTCCACGATCTGGTCGCCGTCGGGGTTGCCCGGCAGGCCGCGACCGCGCAGGCGCAGCTTGCGCCCGGCATCGGATTCGGCCGGCACCTTCAGCTCCACCGACCCGCCCAGGGTGGGCACGCTGATGCTGGTGCCCAGCGCGGCCTGCCACGGCGTCACCTGCAGGGTGTACAGGATGTTGCGGCCGTCGACCTCGAACTGCGGGTGCTCGGCGTATTCCACTTCCAGCAGCAGGTTGCCGCCGCCGGTGCCCTGCCCGGCCAGACGGATCACCTGGCCCGGGCGGATGCCCTTGGGCACACGCACGTCCAGCTGCTTGCCGTTGACGTTGATGCGCAGGCTGTCGCCGGTGTGGGCGGCTTCCAGCGGCACCGACAGCTTGGCGCGGGTATCGCGGGTGGGCTGCGGGCCCTGGCTGGCGCCACCGAAGCCACTGGCGCGGCCACCGCCACCGCCGCGCTGGCGCGCGAACAGGCTTTCGAAGAAGTCGCTGAAGCCGCCGCCGCCGGCGCCGCCGCCAAACACTTCCTCGTAATCGAAGCCCTGCCCGCCGCCGTAGTTCGGCGGTGCATGGAACTCCTCGCCCGGCCGGTAGCCCTGGGCCTTGAGCTGGTCGTAGGCCGCGCGCTTCTGCGGGTCGCGCAGCGCCTCGTAGGCCTCGTTCACGGCCTTGAACTTGTCTTCGGCCCCCGCCTCTTTGCTGACGTCGGGGTGGTACTTGCGTGCCAACCGGCGGTAGGCCGTCTTGATCTCGGCATCGCCCGCGGTCGGTTCCACCCCGAGCGTGGCGTAGTAATCCTTGAATTCCATCGATACACCTCGAATAAGTTCGGTCGCCCGCGCCGGCGGGCACCGTCCCGTCAATTCTAGCTGCTGGCGCCGCCGCTGCCGTGACGCGCAGGCTTGATCCGGCGCAATGCGCCGCCCACGGGCGGCGGCTACGCTGGCCCCGGCAGCGCTGCTCTGCCGTTGAAATGGGTGTCCACGCGATTTTTTCAACGTTTTGACGCCACCCTCCCACCGCGCTTACTACCCTGTCCGTGTTCAAGGAGTCCGCATGACCATCCACGTTGGCGACCGCATTCCCGAAGTCACCCTCAAGCGCATCCGCGAGGGCATGGAGACCATCGACACCCATGCCCTGTTCGACGGACGCCGGGCGGTGCTGTTCGCCGTGCCCGGTGCGTTCACGCCCACCTGTTCGGCCCGCCACCTGCCCGGCTATGTGGAGCACTTTGCCGATTTCCGCCACCGCGGCATCGACGTGTTCTGCATGGCGGTCAACGACCCGTTCGTGATGAAGGCCTGGGGCGAAAGCCAGCACGTGCCCGACGGCCTGCAGCTGCTGTCCGACGGCAACGGCGAGTTCACCCGCGCGCTCGGCCTGGAAATGGATGCCAGCAGTTCGGGCATGGGCCTGCGGTCGCGCCGCTTCGCGCTCTACGTCGAGGACGGCGTGGTGCGCCAGACCTTCATCGAGGAACCCGGTCAGTTCGAGGTGTCCTCGGCCACTTACGTGCTGGAGCATCTGCCCAGCTGATCCCACGCAACAAAGGAACCCGGCCAGCCATGTCAACGCCAGCCAAGCAACCCAGCTCCGCCCCCGCCACTCCCAGCGCGCGTCCTGACGGCATCAGCGATACCGCCACCCTGCGTGCCCGCGCGCGCAAGGACATCGAGGACGGCGCGATCACGCCGACCTACAGCGCCGACCGCGAGGCGGTGATCAAGCTGCTCAACGATGCACTGGCCACCGAGTATGTGTGCGTGCTGCGCTACTACCGTCACTACTTCATGGCCAAGGGCATGCTCGCCGATGCGGTCAAGGCCGAATTCCTGGAGCACGCCCAGCAGGAGCAGGCGCATGCCGGCAAGCTGGCCGAGCGCATCGTGCAGCTGGGCGGCGAACCAGACCTCAACCCGGACACCCTGACCGCGCGGTCGCATGCCGAGTACAAGGAAGGCAAGGACCTGCGCGACATGGTCCGTGAGAACCTGATCGCCGAGCGCATCGCCATCGACAGCTACCGCGAAATGATCAACTTCGTCGGCGACAAGGACACCACCACCAAGCGCATCCTCGAAGAAATCCTGGCCCAGGAAGAGGAACACGCCGACGAATTCGCCGACCTGCTGGATGGGTGGATCGGGGAGTAGTGCCGGCCGCTGGCCGGCTCCGCACAGGATCCGAACGCACTGCAATGCCGGCCAGCGGCCGGCACTACCGGTCAGGGTGCAATGCCGGCCAGCGGCCGGCACTACCGGCGTCTTCGCGGCGCGACGTCAGCGCAGGATACGGAACCGCACCTGCGTCCAGGCGCCATCGGCGGCCAGCGCGGTCAATGTGTGCTCGCCGGTTTCGTCGAAATCGCGCTGGAACAGGCGCGCGCCCTCGGTGCGTGCGATCCAGCGCCCATCCAGCAGCCAGTCGATGCTGTTGTCGTTGCCCAGCGCGCGCAGCTGCAGGCGCACGCCGTGTTCGGCATTGGGCGCGCGGGCCAGCGTGGCGCGGTCGTTGAGGCCTTCAATGTGCAGGCTGCCGCCGCTCTCGCGACCATCGTCGCTGCAGTCCGGCGACAACGCCGGCAACTGCGCGGCGCGCCGTTGCGCCAGGGGCAGCCACGGTGACAACAGCGCCGGCCAGCGCGCGATCTCGCGCACCTCGGTCTCGTGCGGCAGGCGGCAGTCCGGCGACACCCGCAGGCCGCTGCGTGCGTCCACGTTGAAGCGCTGGCGCCCCGGCTGCCACAGCCGCGCGTCGCGCTCGGCGAAGGTGGGCGGCACCACGCCATCCAGCACGAACGCATCCAGGCGGCGCTGGCACAACGCCTCCTCGGTGCGCTCGGCCAGCTCCCCGGTCGGCCAGCAGATCGCCTCGCGGGTCACGTTGGCCGGCATCGGCGCGCCACTGGCGTCGCCGGCCTGGCGCGGCAGGCTGTCCACCACCTCGAACATCAGCGGCAGCGCGGTCACCGCGCCGTACTGCCCGGGCAACGGCGTGCCATCGGGCCGGCCCACCCACACCCCCACGGTGTAGTGGCGGGTACTGCCGATCGCCCAGGCATCGCGGTAGCCGTAACTGGTGCCGGTCTTCCACGCCACGCGCGGCCGCCCGGTGACATCGAAGGTGCCGCTGCCATATCCGGGCCGCGGGTTGGACTCAAGCACTTCGCGGGTGATCCACGCCGCGCCCGGCGACATCAGGCGGCGTTCGATCACCGGGTCGGCCGCGGTATAGCGCACACGGCCGGCGATGCCGTTGCGGTTGAATCCGGCGAACGCACCGACGAGATCTTCCAGGCGGGCGCCGGTGCCACCCAGGATCAGCGAGAGGTTGGGCGCACTGCCATGCGGGAAGCGCAGGTTGATGCCAGCGTGCGACAGCCGGGCGGCAAAGCGGGCCGAGCCGACCCGGTCCAGCAGGTCCACCGCCGGCACGTTGAGCGACAACCGCAACGCCGTGGCGGAGCTGACCGGGCCGTTGAACGCCGCATCGAAATTGCCCGGGCGGTAACCACCGAACGCCTGCGGTGCATCCACCATCAGGCTTTCCGAATGGATCAGCCCGTCATCCAGCGCCATGCCGTACAGGAACGGTTTGAGCGTCGAGCCGGGCGAGCGCCAGGCCTGCACCATGTCCACGTGGCCCAGCCGCTGTTTGTCGCCGAAGGCCACTGAACCCACGTAGGCGCGGGCCTCCAGGGTGCGGTTGTCGACCACCAGCAACGCAGCGGACGTACGTTCGGGCAGCTGCGAGAAGTACGACGACACCCGTTCTTCCAGCGTGCGCTGCAGGCCGATGTCCAGCGTGCTTTCGATCCGCGCCGCACGCGGTTGCGCCGAGCGCAGCCGTTGCGCCAGCAGCGCGGCATGCAACGGTGGCTGCAGTGCGCGGGTGACCACCGGCTCGATGCGGGCATCGTCCACCTCGGCGCGGCTCCACACGCCGAGCGCGACCATGCGCTCGAGCACCTTGTCGCGCGCCCGCTGCGCGGCGTCGGGGTGGCGGTCCGGGCGCAGCCGGCTGGGCGCCTGCGGCAACACCGCCAGCAACGCCGCTTCGGCCTGCGACAACCGTGCGGCCGGCTTGCCCAGATAGGCCCAACTGGCCGCCTCCACGCCTTCGATGGTGCCGCCATACGGTGCGCGTTCCAGGTACAGCGCCAGGATCTGCGCCTTGCTCAGGTGCACTTCCAGCTGCACCGCGCGCAGCATCTGCTTGGCCTTGCCCCACGGCGTCCGCGTATGCGGGTCGAGGATACGCGCCACCTGCATGGTGAGGGTGGACCCACCGGACACGATCCGCCCCTGCAGCAGCCATTGCTTGCCGGCACGCAGCAGCCCCCACGGGTTGATCCCCGGGTGCCGCCAGAACCAGCGGTCTTCGTAATTGAGCAGGGCCTGCAGGTACAGCGGCGATACGCTGTCGATGGACGCCGGGTAGCGCCACACACCGTCGGCATCGGCGAACGCGCGCAGCGGCGTGCCGTCGCGGGCGACCACCAATGTGCTGGTGTCACGCAGCTTCGGCAGCGGCGGTGGGAACGCCAGGTCCAGCACCAGCAGCAGGCTGAGCACGGCCACGGTGCCCCAGCGCAGCGTGGGCAACAGCCACGGCCGCGCCCGTCGTGCCAGGCGCTTGAAGGGGAAGGACGTCATCGGCTGAACGACAGCGCGGTGCGGGCCATCGCGGTGGCGATGGCCCGCACCCGGCTCACGGTTGGACCACGGTCAACGTGGTGGGGTAGCTGCGGCCCACCCCACGCAGGTCGGGGCGGTACATGTCTTCCACCAGCGGCGGCGGCACCGTGTAGGTGCCCGGGCTGACCGCGCGCACCAGGTAGAACACCTTGGCGGTGCTGCCCCGCGACAGCTTCAGCGCGGCCACGTAGCGGTCGTCGCGGAACTCTTCGTGGCGCAGCGTGGCGGCGTCGCCGCGGTCGTTGACGTTGAGCCCGTCCACCACCACGTCGGCCCACTGCTTGGCATCGCCCAGGTTGAAGTTCTCGATCTCCAGGCCCGCCGGCAGCAGGTCGGTGAGCAGCGCGTCGGGCATGTCCACGTTCGGGGTGATGCTGACCCGCACGATCAACGCCTCGCCTTCCTTCAACGCGCGCGGCGTCCACGGCTTGCCGTCGGTGGTGTACCAGGTGCGTTCCACGCCCAGGTGGCGGCTGTCCGGCTCCGGCGCGGTGCGCGGAATGCCGGCCACGTCCAGGCTGGCGAACATCGGCGGCTCCCCCTGCGGGGTGAAGCGCACGCCCTTGGCCAGCGCGGCGTAGTCGAAGCTGCGCCCGAACAGGCGGCGCGCGGCGATGGCTTCCACCTCGCCGCCCACGGCCAGCTCGCCGGACACCAGCTTCTTCTGGTTGGCCGACAGGGCCTTGCCCAGGCGCGCGATGGCCACCTGCTCCTGCGTGCTCAACCACAACCCGCTGCTGCTGCGGCGTGCATCCAGGGCGCGGCCCAGGTCGACTGCTCGGGCGTCATAGCCCGGCTTGGACAGCTTGCGCTCGTGCAGCAGCGCGATCATCAACGCATCGTCGCGCACCGCGCTGCCGTAGTCACCGAAGTACTGCGGGCGCTCACTGCTGGGCTTGGCGAAACCGGCGGCAATGGCCGCATCGCCGCGCTTGTGGTCGCCCTGCAGCGACAACGCGATGCCCAGGTGGACCAGCGGCAGGCCGGTCAGCGCCTTGCTGCGTTCGTTGTCGTACAGCGCGCGCAACGTACCCAGCGGCGCGCGGTTGACCCGGGCCAGCACGTAACCGGAATACGCCTGGTTGGCGAACTTGAGGTTCTCGCGGCGATCTTCACCGTAGAACTGGTTGCCACCGGACAGCAGGTCTTCGCTGAGCCGGTTGAGCGCCTTCTGCAGCACGGTGTCGGGCACCGCGAAACCACCGTCCTTGGCATCCAGCAGGAACTCGGCGATGTACGGGGTGAGCCACGGGTTCACATAGCCGTCGTCGCCCCACATCGAGAAGTTGCCGTTGGCCACCTGCATCGAGGCCAGCCGCCCGAACGCGCCTTCCATGCGCTCGCGGCGGGTCTTGGCATCCAGGCCATCGGCGCCGAGCATGGCCGAGGTCGCCTCGTCCAGCATCAGCGCCGCGTAGCCCTTGCTGGTGGTCTGCTCGGCGCAGCCATAGGGGTACTTCAGTGCATCGTTGAGCGCGCTGGCAAACGGAATCGGCGGCAGCGCGCTGACCAGCATGCGTGCGGTCACCGAATCGGTCATCAGGCCATCGGCCAGGCCGCTGCCCATCTCCACCGCACCCAGCGGGTCCAGCGTGCGGGTCTGCGAGCGCAGGATCTGCGGCCAGGCCGCGCGCACCGGCAGGTCGTAACGGCGGTCTACCTTGAAGCCGTTGCCGTCCACCCGCACCCGCACCTTGGCCACGGTGTAGCCCTCGCGCGCGGTCAGCGGGAAGCTGAGGGTGGTCTTGGCGTCGGCCTTGAGCTGCAGCGTGCGGGTCGGTTCCCCCAGGGCGAGCGGACCGATGCCGTCGACCTGCACCTTGAACTCGCCCGGCGTGCCGGTGAAGTTCTGCACGTCCAGGGTGACCGTGCTGCGGTCGCCCGGCGCCATCACCCGCGGCATGCTGGCTTCGGCCAGGATCGGCGCGCGCACCACCGTTTCCACGTCGCGCTTGCCGTACTGGTCATCGGAATACACCACCGCCGACACGCGCAGGGTGCCGTTGAAGTCCGGCACCTTCAGCGCGATCCGGGCGATGCCCTTGGCATCGAGCTTCACCGGGCCGGAGAACAGGTCCACGGTCTGCACGCGCGCGGTGGGACGCTTGGCCTGCGGCATCGCCGCCAGTGCCATGTCGCCGCCGAACTTGAGCTTGCCGCTGCTGCCGTCGAAGCTTTCGATCACGCGGCTGTAGATGTCATAGGCATCCACGTCCAGGCGGCGCTGCGCGAAGAAGTGGCCGGCCGCGTCGGGCACCGGGAAGCGGGTGATGTTGAGGATGCCCACGTCCACCGCCGACACGGTCACGTGCGCGACCTTGCCCGCCAGCTGCGGCGCACTCACCGTCACCGGCAGGGTCTGCTCGGGGCGCATCTGCTTCGGCGCCGACAGGCCGACCGCGATCTGGCGCGCCTTGCGGTCCATCGGCACGTGCACCACGCCGACCGCACGGGCCGGGGTGATCTTGCTCGGCGCACTGCCGCCCCGGAACACCAGCGCGGTGATGTAGACGTCGTGGCGCTCCCACTCGGCGGTGACCGGAATGTCGAAGGTGCTGCCCGGCTTGGCGTCGATCTCCTGCACGTACAGCATCTTGTCGCTTTCCACCATCAGGATGCCCTTGCCGGCATGCGGCGGGGTGACGGTGACGCGGACCTTGTCGCCGGCCTTGTAGCCGGCCTTGTCCAGGCCCAGCTTGATCTTGTCCGGGCGTGCATCCAGGCCACGGTTGTCGTCGTTCCAGCTCCAACCGGCGCGGAACGGGTAGCGGCTGGTCAGCCCGGTGCCCGGATCGAACACCTCCAGGCGGTACTCGCCCCACTCCACCGGCAGGTCGACCGTAGTGGCCGCGGTACCGGCGTCGACGGTGCGGGTGTCCTTGTTCTCGAAGCGGCGGGTGAAGTCGTAATCCCAGCGGTTGTCGTTGAAGGTCCAGTGGTAGTCGCGCAGCTCGCGCACCAGGGTGATCTTCAGGCCCTTGGCCGGCTGCGGCTTGCCCGCGGCGTCCACGCGCATCAGTTCGAAGCGCGCGGTGCTGTTGGCATCGGCGCCGTCATCGGGATTGAACAGCGGACGCACGCCGACCAGCGCCGGCGCCGGCCACATGACCCGCTTCAGGGTGCGGGTGACGGTGCGGCCACCGGTTTCGTACACGCTGCCGGACACCACCACCGCGATCGGGGCGGTCGGCTTGACCTCGTCAGGCAGCGCCACGTCCTGGCGCAGCTTGCCGTCAGCGGGGAATTCGGTGTCGATGATGTCGCGTGCCTCGCGCGGCAGCGCGATGGTGGGGTCACCGAAGAAGTAGCCCGGCAACGATTCCACCGGGGATTGCTCGGCCGCCACCGCCAGCCGTGCGGTGAAGCGGTTGCCATCGGCGGGCGCGCCGTACAGGTAGGCCGCGTCGGCGATCAGCTTGAGCGGCTCACCCGGCTTGAGGGTCTTCTGGGCACTGTCCAGGTCCAGCTTCATGCGCTCGGGCAGGAACTCCTCGATGCGCAGGGTCATGCCCTGGATGGCTTCCTTGCTGGCCGGGTTGGTGCGGAACTCCACCTGCCAGCGCCCGGTCGGGGCCTCGCTGGGGATGGTCTGTTCGAAGCTGAAGTAGCCCTGCTCGCCCGGCTGCAGGCGGGTTTCGCGGAAGGTCTTGCCGTCCGGCTGCTTCAGGCGCAGGAAGACCGGCTGCGGCTTGGTCGGCTTGCCATCGTTGTCGCGCAGCAGCGCGGAGATGCGCACCGTTTCGCCGGGGCGATACAGGTCACGGCCGGACCAGGCGAAGACGTCGAACCAGGCGTTGTCGCGCCCGGCCACCGCGAACTCGCTCAGGTCCAGCGCCGGCTGGTTGAACGGCAGCATCGAGGTGTCGGCGCCGCTGCTGGCGATCAGCACGTGACTGGCATCGAGCGTGTAGTTGAGCAGCGCATTGCCGTTGCCGTCGGTGTTGCCCTTGAGCACCACCTCGCCCTTGCCGTCGAGGATGCGCAGCTCGATCTTCTTCAGCGCCGCCCCGCTCTGCAGCGAAGCGGTGTGCACGAACAGCTTGTCCTTGTAGGCGCGGGTGTGCAGGCCGATGTCGCTGACGGTGAAGAAGGCGGTGTCGAATTCGCTTTCGAACGAACCGCTGCGCTTCATCACCGCGAAGTACAGGCCGGGCTCCTGCAGCTGCTTGATCTCCTGGGTGGGCAGGTAGGTCAGCACACGTTCGTTCTGCTTGCCGCCCAGCACGAACCGGTTGACGTACACCGGCTCGGCCAGCTTGGACATCGGCACCCGATCGTTGTAGTCGCTGTCCAGGTCCCAGCTGCCGCGGCGCCCGCCGCGCTGGTACTGGCTGAAGAAGGTGGGCAGCTGGTTCTCGCGCACGCGCAGGAACTCCACGTCCACTTCCTGCACGTTCACCGACACCACCGGCAGGCCCCGGCTGTCCTTGGCCGGCAGCACGCTGCCCTGCGAGGCGAAGCCGGCCACCGGCTTGAGTTCGCCGGTGAACACCTTCTGCCGCAGTTCCTTGCCGATCCGGCTGCCATCGGCGGCCAGCAGGTCGGGCGAGACGATCAGGTTGTATTCCTTGGCCGCCTCCACGAACGGGTAGCGCAGGGTCAGGCCGTCATCGGACAGGGTCCAGCTGCTGTCCTCGGTGCCCACCTTCTCGGCAAAGCGGACCAGCGCATCGAAGTCCTGGGTGCCCACCAGCGGGCGCGAGAACTCCAGCGCCAGCGATACGCCGTCGCCCTTCTGGTCGGGGTAGGCCCGTACCAGGGTGAACTCGCTCACCTTCTCGGCCTTGGCCGCGATCGGTGCGCCGGACGGGGTGGGCAGCTGCCCGCTGTTGTTGCGGTTGCAGCCCCCGATGCCCATGGCCAGGCCGGCGACCAGCGCCAGGCCCGCGATTCCCTTCCAGCTCCACTGCCCGACCCGACTGCGGCTAGCCATGACGTCGCTCCTTGATCAAGGCGGCCAGTATAGAGGCCGACCCGCCTTGAGCGGTGTCCGGCGAGTGGCGGGGCAACGGTGGGTGGTGCGGCAGCCGACCAACGGTCGGCTCTACCCGGGTAGGTAGAGGTTTACGTAGTCGTGCACGGGCATCGCTTCCAGCACTACCGGGTCCAGCGAGGCGTCCAGGATGCGGCGCTGCTGCTGGGTCGGGTAAGTGGCGGTGAGGTGGGCGCGGAACTTGTCCTCCAGCAGCGGGATGCCCTCGGCGCGGCGGCGGGCGTGGCCCAGCGGGTACTCCACCTCCGCATCCAGGGTGCTGTCGTCGGTGAACGCCACCGCCAGCGCGTTGGCGATGCTGCGTTTGTCCGGGTCCAGGTAGTCGGCGGTGTAGCGCGGCTCCTCGACGCACGTGATCTTCGCGCGCAGGGCATCGATGCGCGGGTCGGCAGCCACGTCGTCCTCGTAGTCCTCGGCCACCAGCCGGCCGAAGATCAGCGCGATGGCGACCATGTACTGCACGCAGTGGTCGCGGTCGGCCGGGTTATGCAGGGGGCCGGGCTTGTCGATGATGCGCAGGCAGGCCTGCTGGGTGCGCAGGGTGATATGGGCGATGTCCTCGCTGCGCTTGCCGGCCGCGCGCATCCGCGCATGCAGCTGCATCGCCGCCTCGACGGCGGTCTGCCCGTGGAATTCGGCCGGGTAGCTGATCTTGAACAGCACGTTTTCCATTACGTAGCTGCCATACGGGCGCTGGAAGCGGAACGGCTGCCCGCCGAAGCTGACGTCGTAGAAGCCCCAGGTGGGCGCGGTCAGCGCACTCGGGTAGCCCATCTCGCCCGCCGCGGCCATCAGCGCCAGCCGCACCGCGCGGCTGGTGGCATCGCCGGCCGCCCAGCTCTTGCGTGATCCGGTATTGGGCGCGTGCCGGTAGGTGCGCAGCGCCTGCCCGTCCACCCAGGCCAGCGACACCGCGTTGAGCATGCGCTCGCGGTCCAGGCCAAGCAGGTGCGCGACCACGGCGGTGGAGGCCACCTTGACCAGCACCACATGGTCCAGTCCGACCCGGTTGAAGGCATTTTCCAACGCCAGGCAGCCCTGGATCTCATGCGCCTTGACCATCGCCGCGAGCACGTCGCGCATGGTCAATGGCGGCCGTCGCAGCGCTTCGGCGTTGCGGCTGAGCCAGTCGGCCGTGGCCAGGATGCCGCCGAGGTTGTCCGACGGATGGCCCCATTCGGCGGCCAGCCAGGTGTCATTGAAGTCCAGCCAGCGGACCATCGCGCCGATATTGAAGGCGGCCTGCACCGGGTCCAGTTCGAAGCGCGTGCCCGGCACGCGCGCGCCATTGACCACGCGGGTGCCAGGCACCAACGGACCCAGCAGCTTGCTGCAGGCGGGAAACGCCAGGGCCGCCAGGCCGCAGCCCAGGGTGTCGATCAGGCAGTGGCGCGCGGTGCTGAAGGCCAACGGCGACTCCACCCGGAAGTCGCGCACGTAATCCACGATGTCGGTCATGACCGCATCCCACGGCGGTCGCTGGTTGCTGCTGTTGTCGTGACCGGACATCGTGATCTCCTGTTGAACCTACAAGGTGTCGCCGGGTACCCGCACCGTACCTTCCATCAGCACGCGGGCACTGCGGCTCATGATGGCCTTGGTGACCGTCCACTGCCCGTCAACGAACGCCGCCTGTGCACCCACCCGCAACGTGCCGGACGGATGCCCGAAGGTCACCGCCTCGCGCTCGCCGCCACCGGCGGCCAGGTTGACCAGTGTGCCCGGGATCGCGGCAGCGGTGCCGATGGCGACCGCTGCGGTACCCATCATCGCGTGGTGCAGCTTGCCCATCGACAGCGCGCGCGCGTGCAGGTCGATGGCGCCGGCCGCGATCGGCTTGCCGCTGGAAGACACGTAGTCCTGCGCCGGCGCAACGAAGGCCACTTTGGGCGTGTGCTGGCGGGTGGCGGCCTGGTCGATGCTGTCGATCAGGCCCATGCGTACCGCACCGTGCGCGCGGATCGCCTCGAAGCGGGCCAGTGCGGCCTTGTCCTCGTTGATCGCCGGCTGCAGTTCGGTCCCGGTGTAGCCCAGGTCGGCCGCGTTGAGGAAAATGGTGGGAATGCCGGCAGTCATCATCGTCACCTGGATGCTGCCCACGCCGGGCACATCCAGGGTGTCGATCAGGTTGCCGGTCGGGAACATCGACCCGCCCTCGCCGTCGCCATCATCGGACGGGTCGAGGAACTCCAGCTGGATCTCCGCCGCCGGGAAGGTCACCCCGTCCAGTTCGAAATCGCCGATCTCCTGCACCTGGCCGTCCACGATGGGCACGTGCGCGAGGATGGTCTTGCCGATATTGGCCTGCCAGATCCGCACAGTGCAGGTGCCGTTGTGCGGAATGCGTGCCGGATCGATGAAGCCGTTGCTGATCGCGAACGGGCCCACCGCCGTGCTGAGGTTGCCGCAGTTGCCGCTCCAGTCGACGAACGCGGTGTCGATGGCGACCTGGCCGTACAGATAATCCACGTCATGATCGGGCACCGACGCGGCGGCGATGATCACGCACTTGCTGGTGCTGGAGGTGGCCCCGCCCATGCCGTCGGTGTGCTTGCCATACGGGTCGGGCGAGCCGATCACGCGCATCAGCAGCGCATCGCGGGCCGGGCCCGATACCTGCGCCGGCACCGGCAGGTCCTGCAGCCGGAAGAACACGCCCTTGCTGGTGCCGCCACGCAGGTAGGTGGCGGGAATGCGGAGCTGGGGGAGGAAGGTCATAACGGATGCCTCGAAAGTCTCGGGAAGATCAGCGCTGGGCGACCAGCGCGGGAAGAGGTTGACGTTTGTACGCGGCCAGGGCGCTGCGGCGCTCCCAACGGAACAGCCACAGGATGGCCAGCTTGGTGCTGCCGCTGACCACGGCCAGCAGCAACAGCGGCCAGCCCAGGTGCAGCCCCATCGCGAAGGCGAACACGACCGTGGAAACATCCATCAGCAGGATCAGCTGGCTCATCCGCAGCGATACCGCACCGGTGCGGCCGGAGCGCCAGATCAGCAGGATCTGGTGGGCGTAGCCCTGCGCCAGCAGCGCGGTGATCGCCACGATCATCGCCGAGGCAAGCACCCGCCCTTCGTCCACGTGGCGCTGCCCCCAGACCAGCCCGGCCAGCGCGCACAGCAGTGCCAGGCCGGCCAGCGCCAGAGCGGTGGTGGCCGCACGGCTGCGCCGGTCCGTCCATATCTCGCGCAGGATCAGCAGCACCAGCACCGAGGCGAGCAGGCGTGGCCAGACAATGAAATGGTTGAACGGCTGGATCGTGTAGCCGTAGACGAAGAACGACAGATAGGCCAGGAAACTGACCGTGAACTGGTTGAGCGACAGGATGTCGGTGGCGGCACCGTTGGCCGCGCCTGCGCGGCGGCGCATCCGGACCTTGCGCAGCTGCGCCCATACACCGACCAGGCTGAGCAGGATGAACGCGGTGTTGATGATGCCCGCCACGGTGTAGAACATGTCGCCGATGATCCTGTCTGGAAGCGCTTGCCAGCGCGTCGCCGGCCCCATGCCAGCGACGCTGCGGGCGCGCACACCGGATGCGCGCCCGTGTTGCCATCACGCCACCTGCGCAGCTTCCAGGAAGTCCTGGGCGAAGCGCTGCAGTACGCCGCCGGCCTCGTAGATGGACACCTCCTCGGCGGTGTCCAGCCGGCAGGTGACCGGCACCATCAGCTGTTCGCCGTTGCGGCGGTGGATCACCAGGGTGAGCTCGGCGCGCGGCACCCGCGCGCCGATCACATCGAAGGTCTCGGTGCCGTCGATGCCCAGCGTCCTGCGGTTCACGCCTTCCTTGAACTCCAGCGGCAGCACGCCCATGCCGATCAGGTTGGTGCGGTGGATGCGCTCGAACCCTTCGGCCGCAATCGCCTCCACGCCGGCCAGGCGCACGCCCTTGGCGGCCCAATCGCGCGAGCTGCCCTGGCCGTAGTCGGCACCGGCGATGATGATCAGCGGCTGCTTGCGCGCCATGTAGGTTTCAATGGCCTCCCACATGCGGGTGACCTGCCCTTCCGGCTCCACGCGCGCCAGCGAGCCCTGCTTCACCTGACCATCGACGACGGCCATTTCGTTGATCAGCTTGGGGTTGGCGAAGGTGGCGCGCTGCGCGGTAAGGTGGTCGCCGCGGTGGGTGGCGTAGGAATTGAAGTCCTCTTCCGGCAGGCCCATCCTGGCCAGGTATTCACCGGCGGCGCTGCTGGCCATGATCGCGTTGGACGGCGACAGGTGGTCGGTGGTGATGTTGTCGCCGAGCACGGCCAGCGGCCGCATGCCACTGAGCGAGCGTGCACCGGCCAGTGCGCCTTCCCAGTACGGCGGGCGGCGGATGTAGGTGCTCTGCGCGCGCCACGCATACAGCGGGCTGATCGGCGCGCCGTGCTCCACCTTGAAGGTGAACATCGGGTCGTAGACCTGGCGGAACTGTTCCGGCTTGACGCAGGCCTTCACCACCGCATCGATCTCGGCGTCGCTGGGCCACAGGTCCTTCAGCGTGATCGGGTTGCCATCGGCATCATGGCCAAGCGCGTCCTTCTCGATATCGAAGCGCACGGTACCGGCGATCGCATAGGCCACCACCAGCGGCGGCGAGGCCAGGAACGCCTGCTTGGCGTACGGATGGATGCGTCCGTCGAAGTTGCGGTTGCCCGACAACACCGCCGTGGCGTACAGGTCGCGGTCGATCACTTCCTGCTGGATTTTCGGGTCCAGCGCGCCGCTCATGCCGTTGCAGGTGGTGCAGGCGAAGGCCACGATGCCAAAGCCCATCTGTTCCAGGTCGCCCAGCAGGCCGGCCTCTTCCAGGTACAGCTGCACGGCCTTGGAACCGGGCGCCAGCGAGCTCTTCACCCACGGCTTGCGGGTCAGGCCGGCGCGGTTGGCGTTGCGCGCCAGCAGCGCGGCGGAAATGACATTGCGGGGGTTGCTGGTGTTGGTGCAGCTGGTGATGGCGGCAATGATCACCGCGCCATCGGGCATCAGCCCCTGTTCCTGTTCCAGCTTGCCCGAGGCCAGCTTGGCTTCGTCGGCGATGCCGCGTGCGGCCAGGTCGCGGGTGGCCACGCGCTTGTGCGGGTTGGACGGGCCGGCCATGTTGCGCACCACGCTGGACAGGTCGAACTGCAGCACGCGCTCGTACTGCACGTTGGCCAGGTCGTCCGACCACAGGCCGGTGGCCTTGGCGTAGGTTTCCACCAGCTGCACCTGGACTTCCTCGCGGCCGGTCAGGCGCAGGTAGTCCAGGGTCTGCTGGTCGATGGAGAACATCGCCGCGGTGGCGCCGAACTCCGGGGTCATGTTGGAAATGGTGGCGCGGTCGCCGATGGTCAGCGCGGTGGCGCCTTCACCGAAGAACTCGATCCACGCCCCCACCACGCGCTCCTTGCGCAGGTACTCGGTCAGCGCCAGCACGATGTCGGTGCAGGTGATGCCCGGCTGCGGGCGGCCGGTCAGTTCCACGCCGATGATGTCGGGCAGGCGCATCCACGAGGCGCGGCCAAGCATCACGCTTTCGGCTTCCAGCCCGCCCACGCCGATGGCGATCACACCCAGGGCGTCCACGTGCGGGGTGTGGCTGTCGGTGCCCACGCAGGTATCGGGGAAGGCCACGCCGTCGCGCACCTGCACAACCGGGGACATCTTCTCCAGGTTGATCTGGTGCATGATCCCGTTGCCCGGCGGAATCACGTCGACGTTCTTGAACGCCTTCTTGGTCCAGTTGATGAAGTGGAACCGGTCTTCGTTGCGACGGTCCTCGATGGCGCGGTTCTTCTCGAACGCGGCCTTGTCGAAGCCGGGGAACTCCACCGCCAGCGAGTGATCGACAATCAGCTGGGTCGGTACCACCGGGTTGATCTGCGCCGGGTCGCCACCGGCATCGGCGATGGCGTCACGCAGGCCGGCCAGGTCCACCAGCGCGGTCTGGCCGAGGATGTCATGGCACACCACGCGCGCGGGGAACCACGGGAAGTCCAGGTCCTGGCGGCGCTCGATCAGCTGCCGCAGCGAGGCCTCTAGGGTCGCCGGGTCGCAGCGGCGGACCAGGTTTTCCGCCAGCACACGCGAGGTATACGGCAGCGTGGCATAGGCGCCGGGCTGGATCGCATCGACCGCGGCCCGGGTATCGAAATAGTCCAGCGCGGTGCCGGGGAGATTCTTGCGGTACTGAGTATTCATGGCTGGCGATAGCTGCTTGTTGGCGGGCCGGGGCGTCGTGACACCGGCAAAAAGGGAGTGGCGACGCCGCAACGGAGACGGGCTGGCATGGCCAGCCCGCTCCGCGTTGCACCCGTTACCGGGTGCGGGAGGAACACATCACTTGCGCTGGTCGATCGGTACGAAGGCTTGGTCTTCCGGGCCGGTGTAGTTGGCGCTGGGGCGGATGATCTTGCCGTCGATGCGCTGCTCGATGATGTGCGCGCTCCAGCCGGAGGTCCGCGCGATGACGAACAGCGGGGTGAACATCGCCGTCGGCACGCCCATCATGTGGTAGCTGACCGCACTGAACCAGTCCAGGTTCGGGAACATCTTCTTGATGTCCCACATCACCGTTTCCAGACGCTCGGCAATGTCGAACATCTTCACGTTCTGCTGCTCGGCCGACAGGTCGCGCGCCACTTCCTTGATCACGTTGTTGCGCGGATCGCTCACGGTGTACACCGGGTGGCCGAAGCCGATCACCACTTCCTTGCGCTCGACACGGGCCTTGATGTCGGCCTCGGCGTCGTCCGGGCTGTCGTAGCGCTTCTGCACTTCGAAGGCCACTTCATTGGCGCCGCCGTGCTTGGGACCCCGCAGTGCGCCGATGCCGCCGGTGATGCAACTGTACATGTCGCTGCCGGTGCCGGCGATGACGCGGCAGGCAAAGGTGGAGGCGTTGAACTCGTGCTCGGCGTACAGGATCAGCGAGGTGTGCATCGCCTTCACCCACGAATCCTGCGGCTTCTCGCCATGCAGCAGGTGCAGGAAGTGGCCGCCGATGGAGTCATCGTCGGTTTCCACGTCGATGGCGCGGCCGTTGTGGCTCCAGTGGTACCAGTACAGCAGCATCGAGCCCAGGCAGGCCATCAGCTTGTCGGCGATGTCGCGCGCGCCCGGATGGTTGTGGTCATCCTTTTCCGGCGACACGCAGCCCAGCACGGACACACCGGTGCGCATCACGTCCATCGGGTGCGCCGACGGCGGCAGTTCTTCCAGCGCGGCCTTGACCGCGGCCGGGATGCCGCGCAGCGACTTCAGCTTGGCCTTGTAGGCCACCAGCTCGGCGCGGGTGGGCAGCTTGCCGTGCACCAGCAGGTGGGCGATTTCCTCGAACTCGCTGGTATTGGCCAGGTCCAGGATGTCGTAGCCCCGGTAGTGCAGGTCGTTGCCGCTGCGGCCCACCGTGCACAGCGCGGTGTTGCCCGCAGCGGTGCCCGACAGGGCGACGGACTTCTTCGGCTTGAAGCCGGGGGCGGTGGTTGCTGCTTCGCTCATGATCCCTCCAGAAAACAAGTGGTGCGACGTTACTTCTTGGCGGCGAACAGCGCATCGAGCTGCTGCTCGAAGGCGTGGTAGCCGATACGGTCGTACAGCTCTTCGCGCGTCTGCATCGCATCGACCACATTACGCTGGTGGCCGTCGCGGCGGATGGTCTCATACACGTTCTCGGCGGCCTTGTTGGCGGCGCGGAACGCGGACAGCGGGAACAGCTGGATGGCAACGCCGGCCGAGGCCAGTTCGTCGCGGGTGAACAACGGGGTCTTGCCGAACTCGGTGATATTGGCCAGCACCGGCACCTTCACCGCGTCGACGAAGCGGCGGTAGGTGGCCAGGTCGTAGGCGGCCTCGGCGAAGATGCCGTCGGCACCGGCCTCGACGCAGGCGATGGCACGTTCGATCGCCGCATCCACGCCGTCCACCTGGATGGCATCGGTGCGCGCGATCAGGAAGAAGTCCGGGTCGGTCTTGGCGTCGGCGGCGGCCTTCACGCGATCAACCATCTCGCCCTGGGTGACGATTTCCTTGCCCGGGCGATGACCGCAGCGCTTGGCGCCCACCTGGTCTTCGATATGGCAGGCGGCCGCGCCGGCCTTGATCAGCGACTTCACGGTCCGCGCGATGTTGAACGCGCTGGGGCCGAAGCCGGTATCGATGTCCACCATCAGCGGCAGGTCGCACACATCGGTGATGCGGCGCACGTCGATCAGCACGTCTTCCAGGGTGTTGATGCCCAGGTCCGGCAGGCCCAGCGAACCGGCGGCGACGCCGCCACCGGACAGGTAAATGGCGCGGTAGCCGGCGCGCTGCGCCAGCAGGGCGTGGTTGGCGTTGATCGCGCCGATCACCTGCAGGGGCGATTCGGCAGCCAGTGCAGCGCGGAAACGGGCGCCAGCGGAAGAAACAGGGGTGCTCATCGGGCAGCATTCCAGGGTGGTTGACGGGAGTGAAGGCGCAAGGGCCGTGCCAAGTGCCAAGTGTCTGATTTGATTGAGACAGTGCGGCAACACACATGTTTCACCGTGCAACATTGAAACACCTGTAACATGGATGGAACTGAAACATTGAAACGCCACCATGTCGATCAGCCTGCCCCGCCACCGTTCCCGCCTGCCCGACCCGGACGGCGGCAGCCTGCCGGTGATCTGGACCGTCAGCGTCTCGCGCCTGACCGGGCTGCTGGGCGATGTGATTCCCGAGTTCGACCGCCGCGCCCGGATCGTGCCGATCAACCTGGGCTTCGAGGAAGCGGTGGACGTGATCGGCCAGCGCCTGCGCCGCGAGCACTGCGACGTGGTGATCGCCGGCGGCTCCAACGCGGCGTACCTGCGCAGCCGGCTGGAGGTGCCGCTGGTGCCGATCCAGGCCAACGGCTTCGACCTGATGGAGGCGCTGGCGCGCGCGCGCCGGATCGCGCCCCGGATCGGGCTGGTGACCCACGCCACCGACGTGCCCACCTTCGGCAGCTTCCAGCACAGCTTCGGGCTGGACATCGAACACCGCCGCTTCGTGACCCGAGAAGACGCCCGCGACTGCATCGCCGACATGCGCGCCAACGGCATCGAGGTGATCGTCGGCACCGGCATGGCCATCGACCATGCCGAACAGGTGGGCCTGCCCGGGGTGCTGCTGTACTCGGCCGATTCGGTACGCCAGGCCTTCGAGCACGCGCTGGAACTCACCCAGACCCTGGCGCGGGTGGGCGCCCCCTCGCCGCGGCGTCGCCCGCCGGCCCGGCGCCGCGAGGCCGACCACGCGCTGCTCGGCGACAGCGCCGCGATGCAGCAGGTCCGCGACCGCATCGCGCTGTATGCCCCGCACGACAGCACGGTGCTGGTAACCGGCGCGACCGGCACCGGCAAGGAGCTGGTGGCCCGGCAACTGCATGGCGCCAGTGGCCGGCGCGGGCGCTTTGTCGCGCTCAACTGCGGGGCCATCAGTGAATCCTTGTTGGAAGCCGAGCTGTTCGGCTACACCGAAGGCGCCTTCACCGGCGCGCGGCGCGGCGGCCGCGTCGGCCTGGTCGAGGCGGCCGATGGCGGCACCCTGTTCCTGGACGAGATCGGCGAATTGCCACTGCCGTTGCAGACGCGGCTGCTGCGGGTACTGGAGGAACGCGAAGTACTGCGCGTGGGTGCCACCGAACCCACGCCGGTGGACGTGCGCGTGGTGGCGGCCACGCTGCAGACGCTGGAATCGCTGGTGGAGGCGCAGCGCTTCCGCCGTGACCTTTACTACCGCCTGGCTGCGTTGCGCATCGCGCTGCCGACCCTGCACGAACGCCGCGAGGACGTGCCGCTGCTGCTGGAACACTTCTTCAGCCTGCTGGGCGGCACGTCGTCCCCGCTCGCCGCCCCGGCGCTGCAGCGGCTGTGCGATTACCCGTGGCCGGGCAACGTGCGCGAGCTGCGCAACATGGTCGACCGGTTGCGCATCCACTGGCCGCACGGGCGCGGCGAACTGCCGTTGGCGCAGATGCAGGCCTGGCTGCCGGAGCTGGCGTCCTCGCCCGTCGCCGCGCGCGCCGTGGCAGACGCAGCGCCGGACAGCCTGCCCCAGCGCGCGGCCACGCGCCCCGGCAACGACACGCTGCAGCAGCTGCTAGATGCCCACGGCGGAAACCGTGAGCAGGTCGCCCAGGCGCTGGGCGTGTCGCGTACCACGCTGTGGCGCTGGCTGCGCAGCACCGCCGGGTAAGGACGCGGCTTACGCCACCCCGCGCAGGTCCACCGTGGGCCGGTGCGCTGCCGAGCCATCCCAGTCCACCGCCAGCCCCGCTGCGGTGAACGCGTCCACGATCCTGCGCCCGACCTGCTCCATGGCAGCGCTGGCGCCCTCCGGCCCGGCCCAGAAGCCCAGGCTCAGATCGCTGCTGCGCTTGGCGCGGTTGAGGTCCTGCCGGGTGTAGAAGCACAGGCCGAGCAGGCCGGCCTCCATGCCGCCGCGTTCGATGAACTGCTGAGCGGTGTCGGTGAAGCCATCGTCCTGGGTCAGGCCGACGTCCTGCGCGGTGACGATGCCCTGGTCTTCCAGACGGGCGAACACCGCGGTGATCCTGGCGTGCGCGGCGCGCCAGTCGGCGGCCCGCATCTTCTGCGGCGGCCGCGGCTCGGCCTCCACCGGGATGGGGTAGCCGGTCACCGCAGACAGCAGCGCCTGCACCTCCGGCACCATCGCGTTGACGACGATAGGGTTGCCACCGCCGTCGTGCACCGCCGGGTTCGCACCGGCGTCGAGCAGCATCTGCACCGGCGCGCACTCCAGGGCGAATTCAGCGGCCAGGTACAACGCGGTCCGCCCGCCGCCACCGAGGTGTTCCAGCGGGCTTCCTGCATCGATGAGCAAACGCAGTACCTGCAGATGCTGGGCCCCCGGGGTGTCATGGGTTGCGCGCGCCGCACATTCCAGCGCAGTGAAGCCGTAGGCGTTTTCTGCGCTGACATCGGCGCCCGCCGCAAGGCCGGCCTGCACGGTCGCCACGTCGGCCGCCAAGGCGGCGGCGCACAGATCGATGGCGGGCGAAGAAGCGGATGCGGTCGTCATGTAACAGGTCCGTGCACAGGTGGATTCCTCCGCAAGTATGCAGGAGCCCGCATCGCGGGCGCTTCGCGCCACAGTTCACGCCGTCGGCGAAGCGCCGCGTCCCGTCCACAGCGCATAACGCCCCGCGCCCAGCACGCACACCCACGCCAGGACCACGCCCAGTGGCACCTCCGGCAGATACAGGAACCAGCTCAGCCAATCCAAAGGCCCCAGGCCGGCCGGGATGCGCCCGATACCATCGGTGAAGGCCGCTACCGCGCAGATCATCATCAGCGCTGCGGCCGACAGGCGCGGCAGCACGCCAAGCACCAGGGTGGTGCCCAGCACCCATTCCACCATCGCCACTGCAGGGGCGCTGGCCGCCGGCCACGGGATGCCCGCCTCCACCAGTGTGGCCAGCATGCGATCCCTGCCGTCGTCGGTGAACAGCTTGTTCCATCCCGATACGGCGAACATGGTGCCCGCGGCGATGCGCGACAGCAGTAACAGCATCGAAGGGGCGATACGGGATTCAGCAGGCAGGACAAAAGGAAACATGGCAGGGCGGTTCCGAGGCAGACATCGTCGTCCGCCCGATCCTAACCGGCGTCTTCCCACCCGGCGCGCCCCGCGCGGTTTGCGAGGGATGCGCCCTTACGGGAACAGCAATCGCTTGCTCCACTGCCCGTCGTGATCGACCTCATAGCACCAGCGCTCGTGCAGCCGGAACTGTGCGCCGTACCAGAATTCGATCCGCTGCGGCACCACGCGCAACCCGCTCCATCCCTCCGGGCGTGGCACCTCGCGGTCGGCGAAACTGGCCTCGGTGGTGGCCACGCGCGCGTCGAACTCCTCGCGCGATGCCAGTGTCTTTGACTGCAGCGACGCCCATGCGCCGATCTGGCTCATGCGCGGCCGCGAGGCGAAGTAGGCATCGGCTTCGGCATCGTCCACCTGCTCGACACGGCCTTCGATCCGCACCTGGATGCCTGCCTCGCGCAGACTGCGCCACAGGAACAGCAGGGCAGCGCGCGGGTTGCTGCGCAGTTCACGGCCCTTGTGGCTGTCCAGGTGGGTGTAGAACACGAACCCACGCGCGTCGAAGGCCTTCAGCAGCACGGTGCGTGCCGACGGCTGGCCGCTGGTGTCGGCCGTGGCCACGGTCATCGCATTGGGTTCGATTTCCGCGCTGCGCTTGGCTTCCTCGAACAGCGCGGCAAAGGTCGACAGCGCTTCGGTATACAGATCGGTCATGGTTGGTTTCTTGCCATTCGATTTGGGTTTATTGTCACCGCATGCCTGCTACCGCGTACATGCCCCGCAACAAAGGTTTTCCCGATGCACTGGTCGCCCAGGCACTGGAGGATGCGCTGGCAGCGGGTACGGAGGTACCAGTATTGGCGATCAGCGGGCTGCAGGGCAGCGGCAAATCGACGCTGGCCGCCCAGGTGGTGGCGCTGGCCGGGCAGCGCGGACTGCGCGCAGCGGCCCTGTCCATCGACGATTTCTACCTCACCCGCAGCCAACGCCAACGGTTGGCCCGCCAGGTGCATCCGCTGCTGCTCACCCGGGGCCCGCCGGGCACCCACGACCTGCCGCTGGCCCATGCCACCCTGGACGCCATCGCCGCACGCCAGCCGGTGGCCTTGCCACGGTTCGACAAGCTGGCCGACGAACGCGTGGCGCAGGCCGATTGGCCACAGGTGGACGGCCCACTGGACCTGCTGGTGTTCGAAGGCTGGTTCCTGGGCACGCCCGCGCAGCCCGAGGCGGACCTGCAGCCGCCCTTGAACGCCCTGGAGCGCGACGCCGACGCCGACGGACGCTGGCGGCAGTGGTGCAACCAGGCGCTGGCCGCGCACTACCCCGCGCTGTGGCAGCGCTGCGATCGCCTGTGGTTCCTGCAGCCGCCGGACTTCGCGGTCGTGCCGCGCTGGCGCTGGCAGCAGGAACAGAACCTGCAGGCTGCGCAGCCCGAACGCAGCAGCATGAGCCGCGCCCAGCTGGAGCGCTTCGTGCAGTACTACGAACGGGTGAGCCGGCAGGCGCTGCGCACCCTGCCCGGTCTGGCCGACCGGATCATCGCGCTGGACGAGCAGCGGCAGGTGGTCACGGCACCTGCGTAAGCGGCACCGATGCCGGTCCCGGTCGAACCGACCGGGCGGCCATCGGCTGCCCTCATCCGACCACGAAGGTCACGCGCAGGTTGACCCGCCATTCGGTGATGTTGCCCTCCCCGTCGGTGACCACCTTGGTTTCGTTGATCCATGCGCCCTGGATGCCCTTGACCGTTTCGGACACCTTCTTCAGCCCGCTGCGCACCGCGTCTTCGACGCTGGTCTTGGAGGACGCATTGATCTCGATGATTTTGGCCACTGACATGGGCACGCTCCGGCTGCCTGCGGGACATTCCGCAGCCCCCACCATGGGGGCCGGTGCGTAAAGGCCACGGCACGGAAATGTTAGGATCGGGGGTAATGAACCCTGCTCCGAACCTGATCCTGATTGGCCCGATGGGCGCCGGCAAAACCTGCATCGGGCGCCGCCTGGCCGAGCGCTTCACGCTGGACTTCGTGGACGCCGACCAGGCCATCGTGGACGCCGCCGGGGCCAGCATCCCGGCGATCTTCGAGCACTCCGGCGAGGCCGGCTTCCGCCAGTACGAACGCCAGGCGCTGCAGACCCTGCTGCGCGGGCGCAACCAGCTGGTCTCCACCGGCGGCGGCGCCGTGCTGGACCCCGACAACCGCGCCATCATCGCCGAACGCGGTTTCGTGGTGTACCTGCGGGTCAGCGTGGCCGGGCAGCTGGAACGGCTGGCCCGCGACCGCACCCGGCCGCTGCTGCAACGTCCGGACCGCGAGCAGGTGCTGCACGACATGGCCGCGCTGCGCGACCCGCTGTACCGCGCGTTGGCCGACCTGACCCTGGACACCGACCTCTACACCCCCGCCGAGGCCACCGCGCAGCTGGTGCTGCGGCTGGCCGCCCAATGGCAGCGACAGGACCCACCCGCATGACCCCCGCCCCCCGTACCGTTGCCGTTGGCGGCGACACGCCCTACACCATCCATATCGGCCCCGGCCTGCTGGGCCAGGGTGACCTGCTCGCCCGCCACGTGCGCGGCCGCCACGTGCTGCTGCTCAGCGACTCCTCGGTGGCTCCGCTGTACCTGGCCGACGTGAAAGCGGCGCTGCTCGCCGCGCGCCCGGAGCTGCTGATCGGCGAACTGGTGCTGCCGGCCGGCGAAGCGTCCAAGACCCTGGCCAACTTCGGTGCGGCCATCACCGCCCTGGCCGCGCTGGGTGCGACCCGCGATGCCTGCGTGCTGGCCCTGGGCGGCGGCGTGGCCGGCGATCTGGCCGGGTTCGCGGCCGCCTGCTGGATGCGCGGCGTCGACTGCGTGCAGCTGCCCACCTCGCTGCTCGCGATGGTCGACTCCTCGGTGGGCGGCAAGACCGCCGTGGACATTCCCGAAGGCAAGAACCTGGTCGGTGCGTTCCACCCGCCGCGCGCGGTGATCGCCGACACGGCCGCGCTGCGGACCCTGCCAGCGCGCGAACTGCGCGCCGGGCTGGCCGAGGTGATCAAGTACGGCGCCATCCGCGACCCGCTCTTCTTCCAGTGGCTGCAGGCCGAACACGCCGCGTTGCTGGCCGGCGACGATACCGCGCTGGCCCAGGCAATCGCGCGCAGCTGCGAGCACAAGGCCGAGATCGTTGCCCGCGACCCGCATGAAAAGGGCGAACGCGCCCTGCTCAACCTGGGCCACACCTTCGGCCATGCCATTGAAACCGAACAAGGCTATGGCGCGCCCGGCAACGACAACCTCAACCACGGCGAAGCGGTCGCGGTGGGCATGGTGCTGGCGGCGCGTCTGTCGGCCCAGCTGGGTATGAGCAGCGAGGCCGACACCGCGCAGCTGCGCGACCTGCTGCTGCGTTACGAACTGCCGGTGGAAATTCCCGCCGGGCTGGCCCCCGAGGCACTGCTGGCGCGCATGCGCCTGGACAAGAAGAACATCGCCGGGCGTCTGCGGCTGGTGCTGTGGCGGGGCATCGGCCGCGCCGAAGTGGTGGCCGACGTAGACGAAGCCGACGTGCTGCGCGTACTGGCCGCAGCCTGACCTGCGACCGTTGGCCGCAGGTGGGGTGGGCCGCCACGGCCTGTCCCGGCGTTCACGGCTACAATCGCGGCCATGCGCGTTTTCCTGCAGCACCACCCCGGCGGCACTGAACCGGCCCGCTACCTGCAGCTGACCCTGCAGCCGGACCTGTTCGGCAGCTGGGAACTGCTGCACGAATCGGGCGTGGTGGGCGGTCGCGCGCGGTTGCGTTGCGAGGTGTTCGCGCAGGCCGAGCCTGCCCAGCGCGCCTTCGAAAAGACGCGCGATATCCACCTGCAACGTGGCTACCACATCACCTACACCAGCGGCGTCGCGCCGCGCTGAGCGTCGGCACCGCCCCGCTCTTTCATCCCGGCCCCGCGCCACCAGAGTCCAAGGAAGCGTTACGTGACCAGCCCCTCCCGCCATGATCGCCTGCTGCGCGCCCTGCGCCGCGAACCGGTGGACTGCACCCCCGTCTGGCTGATGCGCCAGGCCGGCCGCTACCTGCCCGAATACCGCGCCACCCGCGCCAAGGCCGGCAGCTTCCTGGCCATGGCCAAGAATCCCGATATCGCCTGCGAAGTGACCCTGCAGCCGCTGCGTCGCTTCGACCTGGATGCGGCGATCCTGTTCTCGGACATCCTCACCATTCCCGACGCGATGGGCCTGGAGCTGTACTTCGTCGATGGCGAAGGCCCCAAGTTCCGCCACCCGGTACGCGACACCGCCGCCATCGCCAGACTGGCCGTGCCGGACATGGAAACCGAACTGCGCTACGTCATGGACGCAGTCCGCGTGATCCGCCGTGAACTCGACGGTCGCGTGCCGCTGATCGGCTTCTCCGGCAGCCCGTGGACCCTGGCCTGCTACATGGTCGAAGGCGGCGGCAGCAAGGACTTCGCCCGCATCAAGGCGATGGCCCTGAACGAGCCGGCCGCCCTGCACCAGCTGCTGTCGGTGGTCACCGACGCGGTCATCGCCTACCTGGCCGCCCAGCGCGCCGCCGGTGCCCAGGTACTGCAGGTCTTCGACACCTGGGGCGGCGTGCTCAGCCCGGGCATGTACCGCGAATTCTCGCTGCGCTACCTGACCCGCATCGCCCAGGAACTCGAACGCGGCCAGGGCGCCGAGCGCACCCCGCTGATCCTGTTCGGCAAGGGCACCGGCCTGCACCTCGGCGCACTGGCCGACACCGGCGCCGACGCCCTCGGCGTGGACTGGACCCTGGACCTGTCCGACGCGCTCGCCCGCACCGGCGGCAAGGTTGCCCTGCAGGGCAACCTGGACCCCGCCACCCTGTACGGCAACCCCGAGGCCATCGAACGCGCCGCCGCCCGCGTGCTCGACAGCTACGCCGACGGCAACGGCGGCTCCCGCGAAGGCCACGTGTTCAACCTCGGACACGGCATGTCCCCCGACATGAACCCGGACCACGTAGGCGTCCTCGTCGACGCCGTGCACCGCTTGAGCAAGCGCTGATCAACCGGCGTGGAGGGCAGCCGACCAACGGTCGGCTCTACCCCCCAAGCACCCCGCAACCGGCGGTCACACCCGACCACCCCGCAACCGGTAGAGCCACCCCATGGGTGGCTGCACGCAACCCCAAAAAACCATCAGCCACGCATGCCGCGGCTCTACCGCTGTTGCCATGCGCACCGACACCGTGTCGGGGGCTGGCGTGGGTGGGTTGGCGGGACCGTTGGGCGCCATGGAGGGCGCCCACGAGCCCCCAGGGACGGGTTCACGGCGTGTCCCGCCAACCTACCCACGCCAGCCCAGCCAGGTCACCACCACATCAACAGCTTCGGCTTCGGCTTCGGCTTCGGCTTCGGCCCTGGCTCTGGCTCTGGCTCTAGCTCTGCATCCACCTCCGAAAAAACTTTGCCCATCCAGTCCACAACCGCCTCTTGACCGCACCCTGATCCCACATCGGCGATCATGTGCGCCTCGTTGATGAAGGCACCCACGATGACGACCAGCAGCTACGCCTCGATCCGGCCCCTGTTGTGGCTCGTATCGCTGGCGATCTTCATGCAGATGCTGGACTCCACCATCGTCAACACCGCCCTCCCCGCCATGGCCCGCAGCCTCGGCGAAAGCCCCCTGCAGATGCAGTCGGTCGTCTTCAGCTACGCCCTCGCCGTCGCCACCTTCATTCCCGCCTCCGGCTGGATCGCCGACCGCTTCGGCACCCGGCGCACCTTCCTCGTCGCCATCATCCTGTTCACCCTCGGCTCGCTCGCCTGCGCCCTGGCCCAGACCCTCCACCAACTCGTCGGCGCCCGCGTCCTGCAGGGCATCGGGGGCGCCATGCTGCTCCCCGTCGGCCGCCTCGCCGTCATGCGCTCGGTCTCACGCGAAGAATTCCTCCGCGCCATGAGCTTCATCGCCATCCCCGCCCTCATCGGCCCCCTCATCGGCCCCACCCTCGGTGGCTGGCTCGTCGAAGTCGCCTCCTGGCACTGGGTCTTCCTGATCAACCTCCCCATCGGCGTCATCGGCTACATCGCCGCCATGAAGGTCATGCCCGACCACTACGCCGAACACCGCACCCGCTTCGACATCGCCGGCTACCTCATGCTCGCCTTCGGCATGGTCGTCCTGTCGCTCGCCCTCGACGGCATCTCCGGCATGGCCACCCCGCACGCCCTGGTCATGCTCATGACCGTGGCCGGGCTGGCCGCCCTGGTCGGCTACTGGCTGCACGCCGCCAATTCCACCGCCCCGCTGTTCTCGCTGGCCCTGTTCCATGTCCCCAGCTACCGCATCGGCATCCTCGGCAACCTGTTCTCGCGCATCGGCAGCAGCGCCATGCCGCTGCTCATCCCACTGCTGCTGCAGGTGGGCATGGGCATGAGCCCGATGAATGCCGGCCTGCTCATGATCCCGGTCGCCGCCGCTGGCATGGTCTCCAAACGCTACGCGGTCAAACTGGTCGAACGCTTCGGCTACCGCCGCGTGCTGATGGTCAACACCGTGCTGGTTGGCCTGGCCATGGCCAGTTTCATCTTCATGACCCCCGGCCAGCCGCTGTGGGTGCGCGTCGTCCAGCTGGCCCTGTTCGGCGCGGTCAACTCGCTGCAGTTCACCGTGATGAACACTGTCACCCTGCGCGACCTCGACCGCGACTTCGCCAGCGCCGGCAACAGCCTGCTGTCGATGGTGATGATGCTCGCCACCGGCTTCGGCGCTGCCGCGGCCGGCAGCCTGCTGGCCGCCTTCGCGCACCTGGACCAGCTGCACGGCGCCACCGCCGCCCTGCACGCCACCTTCGTCTGCGTCGGCGCCATCACCCTGACCTCCACGCTCATCTTCTGGCAGCTGCCCGACACCCGCCCGTCCCCGCGCGACGTAGAGGAGGTCGCCGAATAGGCGACCTCCGGGTGGCATCGGACCGTTGGTCCGATGATCAAACAGCGCACCAACGGTGCGCTCTACCTGGTTCGTGCGATCACCACCCAGCCCAGCGCACCCACGGTGCGCTGCTACCCGCGGGGTTGCCGCAGCGCCCGCGCGATCGCCTCCTCCAGCAGATCGCCGGTCACCGGCTTGCGCAGGAATCCGCTGAAACCGGCTGCCTGCACCTGCTGCTCGATCCCCGGGTCGGTACGCGCCGTCACCGCGATCATCGGCATCTCGTAGCCCTGGTTGCGCAGGTGCCCGGCCAACTCGATGCCGCCCAGGCCCGGCAGGTCCAGGTCGAGCAGCGCCACGTCGAACGGGGTCCCGCTGACCTCGCGCAGGGCCGCCAGCGCGTGCTCGGCATGCACCATGTCATGCCCGCGCGCGCCCAGCAGACCGGTGATCACACTGGCCACCGTTTCATCGTCTTCCACCAGCAGGATGCGCAGCGGTGGCAGGCGCGCGCGCTCACTGCCCGGCTCGCCGCCGGTAGGCAGCGCGGCGATGTGCAGCGGCAACGGCAGGCTCACGCTGAAGCGCGTGCCCACGCCCAGCTGGCTCTCCACCCCGATCTGGCCCTGCATGGCCAGCGCCAGCTCGCGGCAGATCGCCAGGCCCAGCCCGCTGCCACCGTACTGCGCCGCCGTGCGCGCGCCGTCGGCCTGCTCGAAACGCCGGAACAGGCGCTGCTGCTGGTCGCTGCTGATGCCCGGCCCGGTGTCGGATACCTCGAAATGCAGGCCGCGCTCGGACGACAGCGTGGTGGCTTTCAGCCGCACTTCGCCATGCGTGGTGAACTTCACCGCATTGCCCAGCAGGTTGAGCAGGATCTGCCGCACGCGCACCGCATCGCCCACGCTGGCCAGGCCCGGCGGCAGCTGGTTGTCCACCACGAACCGCACGTGCTTCTGCTCGGCAAGCGCGGCCATCAAGGTGCAGACATCGCTCACCACGTTGTGCACGTCGAACGGCTGCGACTGCAGCTGCAACCGTCCGGACTCGATGCGCGCCAGGTCCAGCGCATCGTTGACCAGGTGCAGCAGGTGCTCGCCGGCATGCCGGATGGACGCGGTCCAGCTGCGCTGCTGCGGGTCCAGCGACGAGCCCAGCAGCAACTCGCTCATGCCCAGCACGCCGGTCATCGGCGTGCGTACTTCGTGGCCCAGGTTGGCCAGGAAGCGGGTCTTGGCCGCCGATGCCTGCTCGGCCAGTTCCTGCTTCTGCAGGGCCAGCTGGTAGGCATGCCGCCGCTGCAACCGGCGCCGGTACAACCACGCAATCAGGCTCATCAACAGCAGCGTCATCGAGGTCAGCACCAGCAGCCCGGACATGCTCCGCCACCACGGCGGCATCACCCGGAATTCCAGCGACTGCACCCGCGACCACACCTGGTCGGCCGAACGTGCCTGCACTTCCAACCGGTAGCGGCCCGGCGGCAACCGCGAGAACACGCGCTCGCCCGCTGGCCCCACTTCCACCCAGTCCGGATCGTAGCCGGCCAGTCGGTAGCGGTAGCTGTTGGATGACGAATCGGCAAACGACAACAGCCGCGCCACGATGCGCAGGTCGCGGTCGGCGTCGGCCACCTCCAGCGGAGTCAGGTGGGTGAGGTCGGCGACGCGGTCGCCACGGCGTACCTCGACGCGCTCGATCACCAGCGGCGCACGCCGGTTGGACGGCCGCACCTGGCGCGGGTCGAACACCACCACGCCCGCCGGCGTGCCGCCGACGATGCGGCCGCTGCCGGTGCGGCTCAGCGTGCTGCGACGGAACTCCTGGCTGGGCAGGCCATCGTGCACGCCATACAGGCGCACGTTGCCCATCTGCGGGTCGACCCGGATCAGGCCACGTGCGCTGGCGGCCCAGACCACGCCCTGCGCATCGACCACCAGTCCGGTCGCCGACACTTCCGGATAGCCGGCGCCACCGCCGATGACGGCCTGCAGCAACAGCCGCCCGTCCTGCCATCGGTACTGACTCAGCCGCCCTTCTTCGGACAGCCACAGGCTGTCGTCGTCGGCGCGCGCCAGCGCGTGGATCGCCGCCGCTGGCCCGCCCGGCACGGGCTCAAATCGGGAACGGCCCGGCATCCACTGCAGCAGGCCCTGGTTGGTGGCCACCCACAGGGTGTCGTCCGGTCCGCACAGCAGGTCCAGGGTCAGTTGCCCGGCCGCAAGTCCGGCATGCCCGGCCGGCACCCGGTGCAGCACGCGACCGTCCAGGTCGCGTTGCTGCAGCCCGGTGGACGCCGCGCTCCACAGGCGCTGGCCATCGCAGACCACCAACGACTCCAGCTGACCCTCCATCGCCGCGTCGACGGCAGCATCGTGCCCCCAGCGGCGGATCGATCCATCCCGCGGGTCATAGCGCAGCAAGGCCGACGCCGACCCGATCCAGACCTGGCCGCGGGGGTCCTCCTGTACCGATTGCAGCCACTGCGTCCCGTCCACACCGGTCCGATGCTGGGTCACACGGCCGCTGACCGGATCGAACTTGTCCAGCGCCCCGTGTGTGCCCACTGCCCAGACCCCGCCGTCGGCGGCGGCGGACATGCCCAGCACGTACCCGTTGCGCAGCGACGCCGGATCGTCCTCCAGGCGCGACAGCACCGAGAACTGCCACCAGCGCGGCAACAGGTGCCACAACCCGCCATTGACGCTGGCCAGCCAGATTCCGCCTTCGCGGTCTTCATAGGCGCCGGTCCAGTTCGGGCGCACCTGGCCACGCGCCACCGCGCTGTACAGCGGCACCTGCTGGAACTGGTTGTCGTAGGCGCGCCCCAGCCCGGACCGGGTGTCCAGCCAGTAACCGCCCTGCTCGTCGCGCAGCATCATGCCCAGCACCTGGTCGCCGGCGGCCACCTTCCACGGTGCCGGTTCGAAGCGCCCATCCGGTCGACGAACCAGTACGCCGGTATTGGTGCCGATCCACAGGCTGCCATCGATCTCGGCGGTCAGGCCGTTGATTACCTGCGCCGGCACGTCGCGGCTGGGCACCCGTTCGAAATCCGTGCCGGTCCAGCGTGCCAGACCCGCCTGCGTGCCTACCCACAGGCTGCCGTCACGGGTGGTGGCCAGCTGGGTCACCGACGCGGCCGGCAGGCTGCGCGGGTTACCGCGCTCGGGCATGAAGCGGGTCACCTTGCCGTCACGGTCCAGGCGGTGCAGGCCCCCTTCGTAAGTGCCGAACCACACGCTGCCATCGGCAGTGGAGGTGATCGACCAGATGGTGTTGCTGCCGATCTGCGGGTGGCTGGCCCGGTCGAAGAAGCGCAGTTCGCGGCGATCGGCCGACATCATCGCCAGGCCGGCATTCTCGGTGCCGATCCACAGCTGGTTGCGCGCATCCACATGCACGCTCCAGACGTGGTTGTCGCGCAGCCCGTCCTCGGCGCGCCAGACCCGGTAGTTGCGTCCGTCGTAGCGGGCCAGCCCGTCGTTGGTGGCGATCCACAGGTAGCCGTAGCCATCTTCGGCCATGCGGTTGACCGTGTTGGACGGCAAGCCATCGAACACGGTGAGCTGGCGTGGCGTTGGTGGCACGGGCTGGGCCAGGCCGACGGTCGGCCACAGCCATGCGATCCCGATCAGGAGCAGCCAACGCAATGACATCACTGGTGGATCTCCCCATCGTCCATGGATGCACCCCAGGGGCTATGGGCGCGCGGTGTTGCCGGCGCGCCGATCCTGGGCCAGTCCGCATGGTAAACGGTTCGTTACGCGGCGACGATCCGCTCAGGCCTGCCGCGCGGCGCGCACCGCTGCCAGCAACTGCTGGCCGCTGGCCGGCTTGTGCAGCCATCCTGCAGCGCCTGCCGCCGCCGACCGCTGGGCCAGATCAGGGTCGCGGCGCGCAGTGAAGACCACCACCGGCACCGGGCATCCCTGTGCGCCCAGCATGTCCAGCAGCTGCCACCCGTCCACACCGGGCAGGTCCAGGTCCAGCAGCACCACGTCGAACGGCGCCACCGCCAGTTCGCCCAATGCGGCCAGCGCATGTGCCGCGGTCACCACCTGTGCGCCGGCGGCCGCCAGCAGGCCGGCATGCACGTCGGCCACCAATGGCTCGTCTTCGACCAGCAGAACCCGCTCACCGGGGCACACCTTCGGCGTGTCCTCGGCCGCGCCGGAACGGGCCGGCGTGCAGGTGGCGCATGCGGTGCCCGCCGACATCGGCAGGCTGAGCAGCACGCGCCCACCCGACCCGCCCCCGGCGCTGACCAGCTGTACGCGTCCCCCCAACGCGTGCGCGCCGGCCTGCGCGGACGCCAGTGCGTCGCCGGATACCAGTGTGGGCGGCAGCGGCGCTGCCAAGGTGGCGAACGCGTCGATATCCACCAGCACGCCGCTGCGCCCTGGCAGCCAGCTGGCGCGCATCGACATCCTGCACGCGCCCAGCGTCTGCACCATCACATCCACCACCCGCTGCAGCACCTGCAGAACGCGCTCCGGATCGGTATGCACGCGCGCCGCACCGGGCAGGTCCACGCACGCTGCCAGGCTGCTGCCCTGCGCGCACAGGTCAAGCTGCGCGCACTGCCGCCAGCGCTGCAGCAGCGCGGCCAGATCCACCTCGCCGCACTGCAGCGGCAACCGGCCCGCATCCATGCGCGCGTCCTCCAGCGCCTGGTTCACGATCGCCAGCAACTGCCGGCCGCCCCGGTCGATCCGTTGCAGGCGCTGCCGTTGCTGCGCGTCCAGCGGCGAGGCCAGCAGCAGTTCGGTCATCCCCAGCACGCCCGTCAACGGCGTGCGCACCTCGTGCCCGAACGTGGCCAGGTAATGCGCCTTGGCCTGCGCCGACTGCTGCGCCCACGCGTGCCGCTGCAGCGCGGCGCGACGCGCGCGCGAACGCGCCAGACTGCGCCCGCCCAGCCAGGCCAGCAGCCCCAGCATCGCGACCCCGCTGGCGGCATGCGCCACCGACAGCTGCCGGTAGGTCCAGCCATCGGGCTGCACGTCGAGTACCAGGCTCTGCACGGCCGACCAACGCCCCTCGCCGCTGCGCTCCTGGTAATCCAGCACATGCCGACCCGGCGCCAGCGTCGGAAAGTCCACCGTCCCACGGCTGCGGGTGCGATGCCATCCACCGCTGCCATCGCGCAGCCGGAACCGATACTGCTGGCCCCGGTCGAGTTGGGCCGACAGCACCCTGGCGGTGATCTGGATCTCGCGATCACCTTCATGCAGCTGCAGCGTCGCCGCCGGTGGCAGCGTGAGCAGGCGCTGGTCGCGCCGCAGCTGCACCCGCTCGATCACCAGCGCCGACGGCGTGGGCGGGTGCGCCAACAGGGCCGGATCGAACGCGATCGCGCCCTCTGCATCGATGGCCAGCATCTGCCGCCCCTGCGCCTGCAGCCGGCCCTTCAGCAGCGCGGCCGGGATGCCGTCGTCGCGGGTGTACATGCGCACCTCGCGCCAAGGGGCCGCAACCCGCAACAGGCCATGGCTGGACACGCCCCACAGCACGCCGTCGGCGTCGGTGGCCAATGCATGCACCGCCTGTGCCGGCACGCCGTCGCGCTCCTCCAGCCGCAGGCTGCGCAGCAGGCGTCCGTCCTGCCACTGGTAGCGATGAAGCGCGCCCGCGCTGGCCACCCACAACTGCCCATCGGCGGCAACGTGCAACGCACTGATCGCCGCGGGGGCGCCGGCGACCGGTTGCAGTTGCGCGCCGTTCCAGCGCATCAACCCATCGCGGCTGCCCAGCCAGACGCCACCGTCGTCGGCACAGTGCAGCGACACCGGCCCGCGCAGCGGTGCCTGACCGACCCCCTGCAGCGGCCACCGCACCGGGCGGCGCCGCGCCGGTCCGCGGCCCTCCAGCATGCCGGTGTGGATGCGCCAGTAGCGCGCGTCGTCGCAGGCCAGTTCCTCGCCTGCCAGCGCCGATGCCGGCAGAAAACCGTCCAGCCCCAACCGCCGCACTGGCGCCGGTTGCCTTGGGAACTGCGACCAGCGCGGCGGCAAGCGCCAGATGCCCAGGCGGCGTCCCAGCAGCCACACGCCGCCGTCCCGGTCCTCGAAGACACCTCGCAGGCGGGGCGGTGCGCCGCGCCCGACCGCGGCGAGCGACACCGGCGTTGCGGCTCCGCCGTCCACAGGCTGGTGCCAGATCCGGTCGGCTTCGGCCAGCCAGTGCGCTCCATCCGAACCGATGCCCAGCAGGCGACGCTGTAACGGCACCGGTACGGCCTGCAACGTGCTGCACGTCGTGCCATGCCACAGGCCCGCGGCCGTGCTGGCCCACACCACGCCCGCGCTGTCCTGGTTCAATCCGGTGACCGACGCGTGCGCCAGGCGTGGATCGGGCGGCCGATGGAAGCGCCCGCCGCGCCAACACGCCAGCCCATGCGAGGTGCCTATCCACACCGTGCCGCGGGCATCGTCGAGCAGGTACCCGACATCCCCCGCGGGCACGCCGTCATCGCGCTGGGTCGGCAGGAAATGGCGGATGCGCTGCTGCCGGTCCAGCCGGAACAGTCCCGCGCCACGCGTACCGAACCACACCCCGCCCTCTGCATCGGGCAGCACCGCGCTGATCGGCACCCCGGCCAGGGCCGGATGGCTGCCGCCACCAAACCGGTCGATCCGGCTGCGGTCGGCCGACATCCGCATCAGCGTGCCGTAGCCGGTGCCCATCCAGAGCTCGTCCTGGGTGTCTACGGCCAGGCTGAGCAGCGCGTTGTCGGCCAATCCCTGTTCGCGGCGCCAGAGGCGGAACTGACGTCCATCGAACCGCGCGAGCCCGTCGTCGGTGGCGAACCACAGGTACCCCTGCCGATCCTGGACGACCTGGTGCACGGCGTTGGACGGCAGGCCATCGGCGGTAGTGAAACGGGCGGCCTCGGGCAAGCGCGCCGCCGCGGCCGATGCGATCACTGCCAGCAGCAACAGGACCATGCACCGGCATGCCGACCGTCGCATCATCGTCCTGTCCGGCACTGCAGCAGCGCCGCACGCAGGGCGGCATCGCCCAGTGGCAGCCGGACGAAGGCCGCGTAGCCGGCCGCCATCGCATCACGTTCTGCCTCGGCATCCGCACGCGCGGTCAGCGCCAGCCGCGGTACCCCGGGCCAGTGCCGCGCCAGCCACGCGCCGGCCAGTACATCCCCGATCCGCAGATCCGGATCGGTTGCGAACAGGTGCCAAGGCACGTCCGGTCCGCCTGGCAGGTCCGGCGCACCATCACTGCCTACGACCACCCGACAGCCCTGCGCGCGCAACAGCGCCGCAACCACCTCGGCGATGTCCGGATCCGGCAGCACCACCAGGACCCTCATTCCTGCCAGAACCGCCTCGCCGGCGAGCGCGTCCGTGGCCGGCACGAGTGCCGGCTGCGATGTGGTTGCCAGCGGCAGGTGCACCTCGAACCGGGTGCCAAGGCCCGGTCGGCTGTCCACCGTGATATCGCCCCCCATCGCCTGGGCCAGTTCGCGGCTGATCGCCAGGCCCAGGCCGCTGCCGCCATGGCGCGCCATCGTCGCGGCCCCATCGGCCTGTTCGAAGCGCTGGAACAACCGCTGCACCTGGGCTGCGGTCATGCCCGGCCCGGTGTCGGCGACCACCAGCTGCAGACCCGTCCCTCCCGGCCCGGCGTGCACCGAGACCTCGACCTTGCCGCGCGCGGTGAACTTCACCGCATTGCCGACCAGGTTGAACAGGATCTGGCGCAACCGGCGCGGATCGCCCAGCAGCCACCGCTGCGGGTCCAGGTGGCTGCACCACTGCAGTTGCACGTGCTTGGCATCGGCTGCCGGCGCCATCAGCGCGTGCAGCTCGTGCAGCAACAGCGCCGGCGAGAACGCCACCTGGTCCAGCTGCAGGCGCCCGGCTTCAATACTGGCCAGATCCAGGGCGTCATCGACCAGCTGTACCAGGTGCAGCCCGGCGCGGCGCAGGCTGTCGGCCTGTGCATGCTGTTGCGCCGAGAGCGGTCCTTGCAGCAGCAGTTCGCTCCAGCCGGCGATGATCGTCATCGGGATGCGGATGCGCCCGCCAAGGCGCCCCAGAAACCGCGTGCGGCGCGCCGATGCCTGCTCGGCCAGGCAACGCTGGGCGCGTGCCTCGCGCAGCGCGGCACGCTGCCGCAATCCACTTGTGACCAGCCGCCCCAGCAGCACCACCATCAGCACCGCGGTCACCAGCACCACACTTCTGCCTGCGGCCGTCTCCCACCATCCCGGCGCAACCTGCAGCCGCCGCTCGGCAGGCGCCGACCACGCGCCGTCGCCATGCCGTGCCTGTACCACCACACGGTGTTCGCCCGCCGGCAGCCGCGCAAAGGTGCGCAGCGCAACCGGCCCGGTCTCCACCCAGTCCCGGTCATGCCCGTGCAGACGGAACCGATGCTGGATGCGATCCGCATCGCCCAGGCCCAGCAGATTGACCGCGATCTGGATGTTGCGGTCGCCACTGGCCAACGGCACGTTCCCGCCACCGGCGCGCACGGTCACCGGGGTGCCGTTGCGCTCCACGCGCACCGCGTTGACCACCAACACCGGCGGCGGGCCACGCGCGACCCCGGCGGCCGGCTCGATCAGCAGCAGGCCGCCTTCGCGCACGGCGGCGGCCAGTGCCCCGGTGCCAAGCCGGACCAGCCGGTGCGCGAGGACCTCCTGCACCGGCAGGCCCTCGGCGCTGCCCAGCACGCGCACCCCACCCTCCGCCGGGTCCAGCCGCACCATGCCGCGCGCGGCGCCGGCCCACACCACGCCCTGGCCATCCACCACCAGTGCCTCGGCGCGCAGCAGCGGGTAGCCGTGCGCATCATCGAACCGGCGCAGCCGCTGCAGCGCACGTCCGTCCCAGCGATGCTGTTCCAGCGCGTCCTGGCGGCTGAGCCAGAGGCTTCCATCGTCGGCCTCGGCGATCGCCGCCACTGCACCGCCCGTGGTTTCGGCCGCCACGAAGCGGCCACGGGGTGCATCCCATGTCTTGAGTCCGTCGCGATCGGTCGCCCACAGCACGCCGTCGCGGCTGCACAACAGCTGCCGTCGCGGCATCGACGCGCTCAGGCCCAGGCTGTCCGGCGATTGCGCCCGCTGTTGCCTGCCCTGCGCCGACCATTGCTGGATCTGCCCGCTATCGGCCAACCACACGGTGCCATCCGGGCAGACCTGCAGATGCAGGGCAGCGTCGGTCGATGACCAGCGCAGCGGCCATCGACGCACCTCGCCACGTGCAGGATCGTAGCGCGTCAACTGCCCGCCACTGGCGATCCAGAGACGCTGCTGCCGGTCCTCTGCCATGCCCACTGGCTGCGTGCCGGACCCGGCGTGGGGCAGGTCAAGATGATCGCTGCTGGCGCCGGTGCGCAGGTCGATCCGCTGCAGCCGGCCCTGGTTGCCCGCCACCCACAGCCGGCCATCGGCCGCCCCGGCCAGGGCCAGCGCGTCGTGGCTGCGAAGGCCGGGAAGTCCCTCGCCCGCCATCGGCAACGCCGTGAACTCACGCCACCGCGCCGGCAGCCGCCACACGCCGTGGGCCCTGCTCAGGAACCAGATGTCGCCATGCCGATCCTGCACCGCCGCGTACATCTCCACCGCGCGCGTTGACGGCCCCTGCAGGGGCCGGAGCGGAACGCGCTGGCTGCGCGTTCCGCGCGCCAGGTACAACCCCGTGCCGCGCTGGGTCCACAAGGCTCCATCGGCGCTGCGCAGCAGCGGTCGGCCGGTCCCCGGCGCGGTGCCCGACCGCGTGCCCATGCCTTCCGCCCAGGTACGCACGCCGTTGCTGGCATGGATGCCTCCCTGGGGATCGGGCCACAAGGCCTGTATCGGGCCGTCGGCGTCCGGGGCGGTACCGGCGCGCTGTAGGCCGCCGTCGGCGAAGCGGCGCAGCCCCTGCGATGTTCCCACCCACAGACGCCCGGCATGGTCGATGGCCAGGGCGGTAATGGTGTCCGCAGCGGCATCCACCCCCTGCCAGTGCGCCTCCAGCGCCGGCAGCATGTAGAGGCGATGATCCGATCCAATCACCCATAGCGGGCTGCCACCCCCGCCGACAATGGCGTGGATGGTGCCACTGCGCACGGCCAACGGTATCTGTGTACCGGCGCGCTCGAAGCGGCGACGGTCGCCTCCCAGCATCAACAGCCCCTGCGAGGTGGTGCCGACCCATACCCTGTCGGCGGCATCGACATGCAGCGCGCGCAGCGTAGTGTCGTGCAACCCGTCTTCGTCTCCCCATACCCGCGACCGCCGCCCATCGAAACGCAGCAGGCCTTCACTGCTGGCCATCCACAGATAGCCGGTGGCATCTTCGGCGATGGCCTGGATGCCGGTGGTCGGCAGGCCATCGATGACCCCCAGCTGACGGGGCCAGGGCAGATCGAGCACCGCGGCCAGCACGGCCCATGGCCAGCACCCAAGCACCAGTGCCGCCAGCCAGCGGCCGCCAATGCGCCGCCCTGTCCTGCTCCAACGCACCTGTCAATCAAACGGCAACCAATTCATCGCGGGAACAATAAAGCCGCGGCGGCCGGAACACAGCGCCGGCTTTGCTGCGAGATCACAGTCTGGAGAATTCCAGATCGGATCGAATGGCGCTTATCGACTGATGCGATCAATCACAAACGGCATTCAACTCTCTCGTTGGCGCAGTGCACGCGCCTGGGCGATGGCATCGATGAGCAGATCACCGGTGACCGGCTTGCGCAGGAAGCCGTCGAAACCGCCCTCAAGCACCTGCTGTTCGGCGTAGGCATCCGACCGGGCCGTGACGGCGATCAGCGGCAACTCATAGCCCATTGCACGTAGCTGGCCGGCGATGGCGATGCCGTCCAATGCGGGCAGATCCAGATCGAGCAGCCCCACATCGAAGCGGCCGGCAGCCACTTCCGACAACGCAGCCAATCCGTGCAGCACGTGCACCACCTCGTGACCACGCGCCTGCAGCAGGCCGGCAATCACATTGGCCACGGTCGGGTCGTCTTCCACCAGCAGCAGTCGCAACGGCGGCAACTGGATCCGCGCGGTGTCCGAGGCGTGGCTGGCGAAGTTTCCCTGCTGCTGCGTCCACGGCAGCGGCAATTGCACGCTGAAACGTGCGCCGTGGCCAAGACGGCTGTCGATGTCGATACGCCCGCCCATCGCCACCGCCAGCTCCTGGCAGATCGCCAGGCCCAGCCCGCTTCCGCCATAGCGCGATGCGGTACGCGGGCCATCGGCCTGTTCGAAGCGATGGAACAGGCGCTGCTGCTGGTCGGTGTTGATGCCCGGCCCGGTGTCGGCCACCTCGAAGATGATTCCCATGCCGCCATCGAGCAGTTCGGCCCCCAGGCTGACGTGCCCGCGTTCGGTGAACTTGATCGCATTGCCCAGCAGGTTCATCAGGATCTGCCGCACGCGCATTTCGTCGCCACTGACCAGGATCGGGCCGGGCAGATTGAAGCTGCGCTCGAACGCCAGGCCACGGTGGTGCGCCATCGGCTCCATCAGGGCCTGTACCTGGGCCAGCATCGACATCAGGTCGAACGGACGGATGTCCAGTTCCAGTCGCCCCGCTTCGATCCGGGCCAGGTCCAGCGCATCGTTGACCAGCCGCAGCAGGTGGGTGCCGGCGTGCTGGATCGAGGCCGCATAGCCACGCTGCAGTTCATCCAGCGGCGTGGCCAGCAGCAGTTCGCTCATGCCCAGCACGCCGGTCATCGGCGTGCGCACTTCATGGCCCAGGGTGGCCAGGAACTGGCTCTTGGCCTGCGAGGCCTGCTCTGCGATCTGCTGCTTGTGCACGGTCAGCTGCCATTGCTGGCGGCGGCGCAGGCGCACGCGTGCCACGTACACCACCACGGCCACCAGCAGCAGCCACAGCAGCAGGTACGCCAGGATCGCCCAGCTGCTGCGCCACCACGGCGGCAGCACTTCCACGCTGAGCGTGCGTGCAGGCGTCCACGCCCCCTGCGGCGTGGCCGCCTGCACGTCGATGGCATAGTGGCCCGAGGGCAGACGCGACAGCAGGCGTTCGCCATCGGCCGCCTGCATCACCCAGTTCTGGTCATAGCCGGACACGCGATAGCGATAGCGGTTGCCCTGCGGGTTGGCGAACGACAGCAGCCGTGCGGTGATGATCAGGTCGCGGTCCTGCGGGCCCAGCACGATCGGTGCATCCGGCGGCAGCGACTGCTGGCCTTCGGCGTCGTCGCGGCGAACCTGCACGTTGTCGATCACCAGTTGCGAGGGCGGCAGCGGCACATCGGCGGCATCCGGGTCGAAACCGACCAGCCCGGTGGCGGTCACCGCCAGCATCCGCCCGTTGGCCGCACGCACCGGCGGCCGGCCACTGAACTCCACATCGGGCAACCCGTCGCGCTCACCATAGACGCGCAACCGGCGCAGCGCGCCATCCCAGCGCACCAGCCCGCGCGGCGTGGTGGCCCAGACCTGGCCCTGACGGCCGGTGACCACCCCGCCCATCGATACCGCCGGCAGGCCCTGCGCAGCGCCCACCCGCTCGCGCAGGGTCATGCTCAGACCGTCCCAGCTGTACCGCTCCAGCGCGCCGTTGCGTGCCAGCCAGAGCTCATTCGGACTGGTCCAGGTGAGGTCGTAGATGCTGCCGCGGGAAATGCCCGGGACCTGCTCGAAGCGGTCCTCGGTCCAGCGCAGCAGGCCCATGCCGCCCATGATCCAGAGCTGCCCGCGCGGGTCGAACAGCATCTGCTCGACCGGGTTCTCGGTCAGCCCGCGGCCTTCTTCGATGCGGATGGTGTCCAGCAGGTTGCCCTGCGCATCGCGCCGCTGGATGCCAAGGCTCATGACCGACATCCACAACTCACCATTGGGTGCCTGACGGATCAGGTCGATGCGCTGGCGCACGTCCGAACCGCCCCCGATCTTCCATTCGCGCAGCTGGCCGGTGTGTGGCTGGTACAGGCCCAGCCGCCCGCCCCGACCGATCCACAACGCGCCATCGGCACGCGGCAGCACCGACCAGATGGCGCCCACGCCCAACTGCCTGTCATCGGCGATCTGACGCAGCGTGCCCTGCGTGTCCAGCCGGTAGATGCCGTGCGCACCGCCGATGTAGAAATCGTTGCCGGCCGCGGCGGCGCTCAGCAGGTACACACTGTCCAGCGGCTTGCCGTCGAGCTGGTACCAGGTGGAAAAGCGCTTCCATCCCGGCGGCAGATAGGCCAGCCCCTGGGTGAGCATGGCCACCCACAAGCCGCCTTCGTGGTCCTGCAGCATGTCCAGCACGCCGCTGCGCGCGGTCAGGAAGCCGCTGCCGGCATCACCGGCCAGCAGATGCACCGCGGCATCGTCGCCGCGGTACAGGCCATCGGCCGTCCCCAGCCAGTAGCCGCCGTTGCGATCATGGATGACGGTGGCCGCACGCACATCGGCGCTGAGCGTCCACGGCGCCTTGCGCACGCTGCCATCGGCACCAATGCGGAACAGGCCGCCTTCGGTACCGGCCCACAGGGTGCCGTCGGGTTCGCGGGTCAGGCGGAACACGCTCTTGCCGCCCAGCAACGCCGGTGCGATGCGATGGAAGCGCTGTCCGTCCCAGCGCGCCACGCCACTGCCGGTGCCCACCCACACCTGCCCCGTCGGGTCGGCCAGCAAGGCATAGATGGTGTCGTCGGGCAGGCTGGTCGGGTCGTTGGGATCGGCGTGGTACTGCACCAGGCTGCCGTCTTCCCCCCGCCGGCAGATGCCGTGCCGGTTGGTGCCGATCCACAGCGATTTGGCCGCATAGGCCAGCGACCAGAACTGGCCATCACAGCGGGCATTGAGGTCGGTGAAATGCTGGAAGGCTGCACGCCCGGGGGCCAGCATGCTCAGACCGACCCCGTTCACCCCCACCCAGACCCGGTCCATCGGGTCCACCAGCAGGGTTTCCACTTCATTGCCGGGAATCGAGCCGGGGTCGGCCGGGTCATGCCGCCATACGCGCAGGCCCACGCCATCCACGCGTGCCAGGCCGTCGTCGGTGGCCGCCCAGATGTACCCCTGGCGATCCTGCGCCAGCGCCAGCACCATGCGCGACGGCATGCCGTCGGCGGCACCGAGGCGGCGCATGCGCGGCGTTTCTGCCGATGTACCTGCCGTTGTTCCTGCGGCCCATGCCGCCGCCGGCACCAGGCACATTGCCAGTACCAGCAGCACGATGCCCGCGCAGCAGCCACGCGTTCCCATCGCCATCCAGATCTCCCTGTAGCCGCTGATTGTCCCACAGCCCCTGCGGCCGCGCGCGGCCCGACGCAGCCTCTGGGCCGCCGCCGACGGAAAGTTGCACCACGATCTGTTGCAGCCATGACACTGCTGCCGGTGACGGTGCTGTGCGTATGATCGGCCCTGACCTTCCCGGAGCCCGGCCATGATCCTGCGCCTGACCCTCGCCCTGCTGCTGTGCACCGCCCCGTGGGCAGCGCAGGCCGCGCCCGATACCTACCGCCTGGACCCGGTCCACACCCGCGTGCTGTTTGCGGTGGAGCATGCCGGCTTCTCCCACGCGCTGGGCACGGTGTCCGGCAGCGAAGGCGTGCTGGTGTTCGATCCGCAGGACTGGCGAACCGCCACGCTCAGCGTCAGCGTGCCGATCCAGCGGCTGGACCTGGGCGATGCAAAATGGAACACGGCTACCCTCGCACGCAACCTGCTGGATGCCGAACGCTTCCCGCAGGCGCGGTTCGTCTCGACCCGGGTCGAGCCCATCGATGACACCCACGCCAACGTCACCGGCCAGCTGACCCTGCATGGCGTCACCGCCGAGGTCACCCTGGCGGTCACCCTCAATGCACTCAAGCGTCACCCGCTGCCCCCGTTCCGCCGCACCGCCGGTTTCTCCGCCACCGCCACGCTCAGCCGCAGCGCGTTCGGGGTATCCGGCTGGCCGTCGATGATCGGCGACGCGGTGGAGCTGCGGATCGAAGCAGAAGCCGTTCGCGACAGAAATGCCGCCGATCCGGCCGACACGCCGCCGGTCGACGCCACGGGAACTCCGCCGCCGCGCGACGACTCCCAGGTTCCATCCCCACAGCCGGTCGAGGAGACCACGCCATGACTGCCAAGAACACCGCGACCCGCTGGGGCGGCGTCAGCCAGACCCTGCATTGGGTGATCGCCCTGCTGATCCTGGCCATGGGCATCCTGGGCCTGACCATGGGCGAGTTCCCCAAGACACCCAAGTACTTCTGGATCTACACCCTGCACAAGTCGGTAGGCATCACCGTGCTGGCACTGGTGGTGGCGCGGCTGGGCTGGCGCCTGTACGCCGGCGCCCCCGCCCCGGTGCCCGGCACGCCGACCTGGCAGGAGCGCATCGCCTCGGCCACGCATTGGCTGCTGTACGTGCTGATGTTCGCCCTTCCACTGTCGGGCTGGCTGTACGACTCGGCCAGCGGGCTGCGCCCGTTCCGCTGGTTCGGGCTGGTCAACGTGCCCAAGCTCAGCGGTCCGGATGAACGCACCACCCAGCTGTCCCATGCCATCCACGAATGGGGCTTCTGGCTGCTCATCGCGGTGGTGCTGGCCCACGCCGGCGCCGCGCTTTACCACCATTTTTACCAACGCGATGCCACCCTTGCGCGCATGCTGCCGCAGCGCTGGCTTGCCTCCCCCCAGAAGGACTGACCATGAACATCAAGCTCTCCACTCCCGCGGCCGTGGCCGCCGCCCTGGCCGGGCTGATGGCCACCGCGCCGGTGCTGGCCGCCGATTACGTGCAGGCCCCCGGTTCGGTACTGGTGTTTGCCACCAAGTACGACGGTGAAGTGTTCACCGGCAGCTTCCCCGGTTTCGACACCAAGCTCAGCTTCGACCCGGCCAAGCTGGAAGGATCGAAGCTGGAAGTGACCATCCCGCTGGCCGGTGCCAAGAGCGGCAACAGCGACCGCGACTCGACCCTGCAGGGCGCGGACTTCTTCAACGTCGGCAAGTTCGCCCAGGCCAAGTACAGCGCCAGCAAGTTCCGCGCGCTGGGCAACAACCAGTACGCCGCCGACGGCACCCTGGAACTGCGCGGGATCAGCAAGCCGGTCACCCTCACCTTCACCTGGACCCCGGGGGCGCAGCCGGTGCTGAACGGCAAGGCCACGGTCAAGCGCCTGGACTTCGGCGTGGGCGGCGGCGACTGGGCCGACACCAAGACCATCCCCAACGAAACCGCGATCAGCACCAAGGTCGTACTGAAAGCAAAATAAGCCGCGCCGGCTACAGGTAGAGCCGACCGTTGGTCGGCTGCCGCAACGATGATCCCCCGCGCAGCCGACCAACGGTCGGCTCTACCGGATCCAGGCTTCTACCGCGGCCACATCGAACGGCCAGTCCAGTTCGCGCCCCTGCGCGTCGCGCAGCACCGGCACGCGCAGGCCGTAGCGGGCCTCCAGGGCCGCATCGTCATCGACGAACACACTGTCCAGGCCGGGCACCCGGGCCTGGGCCAGGACCGCCAGGGCCTGGTCGCACAGATGGCAGTCATCACGCTGGAACAAGGTAAACACCGGCCCACCCGCCTTGGGAAATGTTGCGCCGCACTCAAGGCTGGCGGCTGCGACAGCATAGAATAGTACTCCATCCGATACCCGCAGTTTGGCAATCATGGCTGTCAGCACGTTCGACGTTTTCAAGATCGGCATTGGCCCGAGCTCCTCGCACACCGTGGGACCGATGAAGGCCGCCGAACGCTTCGTGCACCGCTGGTTGCTGGACCCGGGCCGCCTGCAGGACGTGGTGCGCATCCGCGCCGACGTATACGGCTCGCTGGCCCTGACCGGGCGCGGGCACGGTACCGACAAGGCGGTGCTGCTCGGGCTGGAGGGCCAGCGCCCGAACCTGATCGACCCGGACATCATCCCTGAGACCCTCGAGCGCATCCGCGGCAGCAAGCGGATCCGCCTGATGGGCACCCACGAGATCGCCTTCGACGAGAAGCGCGACCTGGGCCTGAACAAGCGCCAGAAGCTGCCCTACCACACCAACGGCATGCGCTTCACCGCCTATGACGCCGACGAACAGGTCATCGCCACGCGCGATTACTACTCGGTCGGGGGCGGCTTCGTGGTCAACCAGGACGATGCCGCCGACGACCGCATCGTGCCCGATGAAACCCCGCTGCCCTACCCGTTCAAGAGCGGCGACGAACTGCTGGCGCAGACCGCGCGCAGCGGGCTGAGCATCGCCCAGATGATGTTCGAGAACGAGAAGTGCTGGCGCAGCGAAGACGAGATCCGCGAGCAGCTGCGCGAGATCTGGAGCGCCATGCAGGCCTGCGTGGCCCGGGGCATCCGCCAGGAGGGCACCCTTCCGGGCGGCCTGCATGTGTCCCGTCGCGCCCCGGCGCTGTACCGCGAACTGTCGTCCAAGCCCGAAGCGGGCATGCGCGACCCGCTGACCACCCTGGACTGGGTGAATCTGTACGCGCTGGCGGTCAATGAAGAAAACGCCGCCGGTGGCCGCGTGGTCACCGCGCCGACCAACGGCGCGGCCGGCGTACTGCCGGCGGTGCTGCATTACTTCGACCGTTTCTGCCCCGGCGCCAATGAACAACGCATCTTCGACTTCCTGCTGACCTCGGCGGCCATCGGCATCCTGTACAAGGAAAACGCCTCGATCTCCGGCGCCGAAGTGGGCTGCCAGGGCGAAGTGGGCGTGGCCTGCTCGATGGCGGCCGGCGGCCTGGTCGCCGCGCTCGGCGGCAACCCCAGCCAGATCGAGAACGCCGCCGAAATCGGCATGGAGCACAACCTTGGCCTGACCTGCGACCCGATCGGCGGACTGGTGCAGATTCCCTGCATCGAGCGCAACGCGATGGGCGCGGTGAAGGCGATCAACGCCAGCCGCATGGCCATGCGCGGCGACGGCAAGCACAAGGTCTCGCTGGACAAGGTGATCAAGACCATGCGCGACACCGGCCGCGACATGCAGGACAAGTACAAGGAAACCAGCCGCGGCGGGCTGGCGGTCAACGTCATCGAATGCTGATCGACTGCAGCGGCCGCCTCAACGGCCGCTGGACGCACGCGCGTTGTCGCGCACGGCCAGATCCTTGCCGACCTGGTACCCACCGGCCAGCATCAACATGATCACGATGAACAGGGTCAGCAGGATGGTCAGCAGATCGCTGCCGGCCGGCGTCGGCGCCGGTGGATCCTCCGTCAGCTGATCCAGATGCAGCTCGAACGCGGCGGCGACGGCCATGCCGGTCTCGCCCGACGCACGCCCGTCCGCTTCCAGGCGCTGCACGGTACGCGCGCTCAGTCCGGCCACACTGGCCAGGTGTTCCTGTGACCAACCGCGCTGCTGGCGCAGCTGTTTGACCTTCGCGGCAGATATCGCCATCGCCTTGCTCCTGCATGGACAGGGCCCCAGTGTGCCGCCCCGGGCACCGGAAAGGCCACGACAGCACCACGACAGTGGCGCGACACCGGCACCCGACCTCCCGTACAGTCGTCACTCCCCTGTTCCGGAGACCGCCATGCGCATCCTGGCTGCCGCCCTGCTTGCCTGCCTGCCACTGACCTCGCTTGCCGCCGACACCTACGGGCCCCGCCTGGAAGGCTTCGACTACCCGTGGCCGGTCAAGACCTTCGACCTTGAGTCGCAGCGGCAGCCGCTGCAGATGGCCTACCTGGATGTCCCACCGGCCGGCACGGCGGTGGTCGGTACGGTGGTGCTGCTGCACGGCAAGAACTTCTGCGCGGCCACCTGGAAAGACACCATTACCGCGCTCAGCGCGGCCGGCTACCGGGTGATCGCGCCGGACCAGATCGGGTTCTGCAAATCCAGCAAGCCCGAGCGCTACCAGTACTCGTTCGGCCAACTGGCCGCCAACACGCACGCGCTGCTCGCCCACCTGGGCCTGGAGGCGGCCCAGGTCGACCTGGTCGGCCATTCGATGGGCGGCATGCTGGCCGCGCGCTATGCGCTGATGTACCCGCAGCAGCTGCGCCGGCTGGCGCTGGTCAATCCGATCGGACTGGAGGACTGGAAGGCCAAGGGCGTGCCGTGGCGCAGCGTGGATGCATGGTATGCGGGCGAACTGAAGACCACCTTCGACAGCATCAAGAAATACCAGCTGGATGTGTACTACAACGGCGACTGGACGCCGGCGTACGAGCAGTGGGCGCGCATGCAGTCGCGCATGTACGACGGCCCCGGCAAACAGGCGGTGGCCTGGAGCCAGGCCCTGACTTCGGACATGGTCTTCAACCAGCCGGTGGTCCATGAACTGCCGAACATCCGCGTACCCACCACGCTCTTCATCGGGCAGAAAGACCGCACCGCGATCGGCCGCGACCTCGCGCCCCCGGCACTCAAGGCCACCCTCGGCGACTATCCCGCGTTGGGCAAGGCCGCAGCTGCCGCCATCCCCGGCGCCACCCTGGTGACCTTCGACGACCTGGGCCATTCCCCGCAGGTCCAAGCCCCCGCACGGTTCAACGCCGCGCTGCTGAACGCCCTGTCCACCACGCCCTGATCACACCGGTAGAGCCGACCGTTGGTCGGCTTCCATTCGCTGCCCCGGTAGAGCCGACCGTTGGTCGGCTGCCGCTCTGCGCCCGCCCCGGGTAGAGCCGACCGTTGGTCGGCTGCCATGCGCGCGATGTACGACCTCAAGAGCAACCGACCAACGGTCGGCTCTACCGGGGTCGGACGATCGCCAGCACGTCATCCAGCAATGCCGCGGCGGTAACGTCCGCGCCTGCGCCCGGCCCCTGGATCAGCAGTGGCTGGGCGGGATACCGATCGCTGTGGATGGCCACGCGGTTGTCGGTCTGCCCGCCACCGGCCAGCGGATGGTCCAGCGGCAGGATGCGCAGGCCCACCGTTGCACCGTCATGGTCGAAGCCGCCCACGAACCGCAGGCAGCCGCCCTGTTCCTGTGCCTGCCGCCAGAACGCATACAGCGGTGCATCCAGCAACGACAGCTGCGCCAACGCGGCATCGCTCGGCAGCGCGGCAAGTGCCGTCGGCACCAGCGAGGTGACCGCCACCTGCTCACCGCGCAGTGCGATGCCACTGGCCCGCGCCAGGATCAGCAGCTTGCGGCGCACGTCCTCGCCGGACAGGTCCACGCGCGGATCCGGCTCGGTGTACCCGGCGCGGGCCGCGTCACGCACCCACGCTGAGAAGGCGCGCTGGCCGTCGTAGTGGTGGAACAGCCAGGCCAACGAACCAGACAGCACGCCTTCCACGCGGTGGATGCGGTCGCCGCCGGCCACCAGCGCACGCAGACTGCTGAGCAGGGGCAGTCCGGCACCCACCGTGGCGCTGTCCCCGTACTGTGCACCGCCGCCCAGCCGGCCGTCGGTGATCGCCTGCGCCCGCGCCAGTTGCGCCCCCTGGCCCAGCTTGTTGGCGGTGACCACGTGCACGCCGCGCGCCAGCCAGTGCTCGTGCCAGTTGGCCACGTCGTCGCTGGCCGTGGCATCCACCACCACGTCGCCCCGTTGCAGACCTTCGGCTTCCGCCCACGGTTGCAGCGCCGGTGCCCCGCGCACCGCCAGGTTGGCCTGCTGCAGTTCATGGTCCGGTGCCTGCGCGCAGGCACGGGCGGTGCGCGAATTGGCCAGCCACGAGAACGCCGGCAAGGCCACCCCGCGTGCCTGCAGCGACTGGTAGCGCTGCACGAACGCGGTGCCCACGGTGCCGGTACCGAGCAGCGCCAGGCGGCGTGCGGGGGCGGCCGCCAGGGTCAGGACCGCGCTCATGCATCCACCTGTTTGCGCACCACGGCCTGGGCGTTCAGGTCGAGCACCGCCTGCGCGCGCTCCAGCCCGGCCTGCAGGTCGGCCACCAGGTCTTCCGGCGATTCGATGCCCACCGACAGGCGCAGCAGGCCCTCGCTGATGCCGGCATGCGCGCGCGCTTCGGGCGTCATCGCCGCGTGGGTCATGGTGGCCGGGTGCGCCACCAGGCTTTCCACACCGCCCAGCGATTCGGCCAGGGTGAAACAGCGCAGGCCGTCCACGAACGCGCGCACCGCCGCATGCGGATCGTCGCCCGGGCAGGAGGCCAGTTCGAAGGACAGCATCGCGCCGAAGCCGTCCTGCTGGCGGGCGGCAATGGCATGGCCAGGATGGTCGGCCAGGCCCGGGTAATAGACCTTGGCCACCGCGTCGCTGGCGGCCAGCAGGTTGACCACCTCGCTGGTGTTTTCCTGGTGCGCGCGCAGGCGTGCGCCCAGGGTGCGCAGGCCGCGCAGGGTCAGGAACGCGTCGAACGGCGAGCCGGTCAGGCCCAGCGCGTTGGCCCACCACACCAGCTGTTCGTGCACGGCCGGGTCACGGGCGATCACCGCGCCGCCGACCACGTCGCTGTGGCCATTGATGTACTTGGTGGTGGAATGCAGCACCAGGTCCGCACCGAAGGCGATCGGCCGCTGCAGGGCCGGCGACAGGAACGTGTTGTCCACCACCACCTTGGCCCCGGCCTTGTGCGCGGCATCGATGACAAAGCGCAGGTCGGTGATGCGCAGCAGCGGGTTGGACGGGGTTTCCACCAGCACCAGCGTGGGCGACTGCGCCAGCGCATCGGCCAGCGACCGCGGGTCGGTGAGGTCGGCGGTGATCAGACCGAAGTGGCCCTTCTTCGCCAGTGCGTTGAACAGGCGCCAGCTGCCGCCGTAGGCATCGTGCGGCACTACCAGCGTGTCACCCGGCTGCAGCAGCGCATTGAGCACCAGGTTGATCGCGCCCATGCCGGTGGAGGTGATCACGCCGCCGGCGCCGCCTTCCAGTTCGGCCAATGCCTCGCCCAGCAGGTCGCGGGTCGGGTTGCCGCTGCGGGTGTAGTCGTACTGACGCTTGTTGCCGAAGCCATCGAAGCTGAAATTGGAGGACAGCACGATGGGCGGAGTCACCGCGCCGTGGGCGGTGTCGCGGTCGATGCCGGCGCGCACGGCGGCGGTGACACGGCTACAGGACGGCTCGGTACCGGTGGACAGGCTCATGCGGTTTCTCCCAGGGAACGGATGGCGTTGGCGAGGATCGCGTCGATGCGATCGGTTTCTTTGAGGAAGGCGTCGTGCCCGTAGGGCGAGCGCAGCACGCGCAGGCTGCCGCGCGGACCCAGCCCTTCGACCAGGCCGACGCAGTCGGCCAGCGGCACCAGGCGGTCGCCTTCCACGGCCACCACGACGGTCGGCACGCGGATGGCGGCCGGGTCGACGCGATGCAGGTCGATCGATTCGGACAAGCGCAGGTAGGCGTCCACCGGGGTGCGCGCGGCGTACTGCGCGCCTGCGGCATCCAGGTAGTCTTCGGCGGCGACGCGTACGCGACCATTGACCACTTCCGGCGGCGCATCGAAGCGCTCGCCGAATTCTTCCGGCGTGCGGTAGCTGAGCATCGCGAACTGGCGGGCCAGTACCAGCCCGTGGCTTTCAGCGCACTGCAGCTGGCCCAGCGCCACGGCACGGCGCTGCAGCGCGCGCCACGCGGCGGCGTAAGGATGCGGACGATGCGCGCCACTGACCGCCACCAGCTTGAGCAGGCGCTGGCGGTGGCGGATGGCGAACTGCTGCCCTACCAGCGCGCCGTAGGAGTAGCCCACGAAGCACTGCAGCTGGGGAATGCCGAGGTGATCGAGCAGCAGCGCCAGCGCGTCGGCCTGGTCGGCGGTGTCGATCGGAAGGTCGAGTGCGCCATCGGCCCCGATGAAGTCGAACGCCAGGATGCGCTGCACCGCAGGATCCAGCGCGCGCCCCGCCGCGACCAGGCCCTCGGCCCAGCCCTTTTCCGGGAATTCGGCATTGGCGGCCACGTGGCGGTGCGCAGAAATGCCGCCGGCCAGCACCACCACCGGCGCATCGCCGCGCCCGACCAGTTCATAGCGCAACCGCACCGGGCGCGGGCCGTTGTGACGCATCGACAGCACGGCGGCGATTTCGCCGCGCACGGCGTGCAATCCGGCGTCGAGCGGGACGCTGACAGGGGCGAAAGAGTCGGTGGCAACAGCGGCGGCAGTGGCGAAACCCATGGCGGTATCCAAAGTAGGAAAACGGCCATCGAGCTTTCGCGGAGCTCGCGTTCGAAGCGCACGCACGGTGCACGATTCGAACCATCTTTCGGAAGACGCCAACGGTCTCCGCAGGATTTGGCACCTACGCAGGTCGCTTGCGCGTCTGCGGGCTGCCCCGGCTTCAAAGGGCCTGTCCCTCTGCCGGTCTCGATGGTGGAGCCACGATGCCAGCCCTTTCGGGGCATGTCAATCCTTTCATCGGGATGAAGCGATATAGTTTTTTCTCATCAGTCCTCCAGGCCCTCCAGCAGCGGCAGCTTTCCTGAATGAACCGTGTTGCGTACAGTCGCGCCCATCGTCATTGGATGCCTGCCATGCGCCGTACCCTGCTGCTGACCGTGCTGCTTGTTCCCCTGGCCCTGCAGGCCGCCACCGTGCCCGGCGGCGCGGGCTGGCGCGCCGGCTGGGGCCTGGTCGGGACGCCTCCGGCCAACGCCCCCGCGGCGCCGGTCAGCGCAGGCATCGCCACGGTCAGGCTGGAGGGCGGCGGCAGTCGCTGGCAGGCACGGGTGGACAACCACCTGCTGGGGCCGGTGCAGGTGGCGCTGCGCCAGCCGGCCGGGGCAACCGCCCTGCCTGGGCTGCCGCTGCAGACCGTACTGGCAGGCTCGGCCAGCGTGGTGGTCAGCCGCCTGCAGCTGCCCGGCGACGTGCCCCGCCTGGACCTGCTGCTGGACGCCGTGCCGGGCGACCCGACCGCCACCCCGCAGGACGTAGCGTACGCGCTGCCCTTCGACGCCAAACGCTTCCAGGTCAGCCAGGCCCCGCAGGGCCGCTTCAGCCATAGCGATGCCGAGAACCGCGATGCCATCGACTTTGCCCTCCCCGAGGGCACCCCGGTGCTGGCCGCGCGGGCCGGCCGGGTGATGCAGGTGCAGGGCAACTTCGTCGACCACGGCCTGGACCCGCAGCGCGATCGCGACCGGGCCAACTTCATCCGGGTCCTGCATGAGGACGGCAGCATGGCGGTCTACGCCCATCTGCAGGCCAATGGCGTGCTGGTGCGCAGCGGCCAGCGGGTGGAAGCCGGCCAGCGCATCGGGGTGTCGGGCAACACCGGCTACAGCACCGCCCCGCACCTTCACTTCGTGGTGCAGGCCAACAGCGGCATGCAACTGCGCTCGGTGCCGGTGCGCATCGTGACCCCGCAGGGCGAGCTGCACTTCGCCCGCGAGGCCGCCGCCGGCGGCGACGCCGGGCAGCCCTGACCCCGGCCGCCCCCCACCCCCGCTATACTGGGCGGCTTATCTCCATGAAAAGCGCCCCGGGCGGGCGCGTCACGCCATGTCCGAAGTCGCTACCGAAGCTGCGCGCCGCCGTACCTTCGCCATCATTTCCCATCCTGACGCCGGCAAGACCACGCTGACCGAAAAGCTGCTGCTGTTCGGCGGTGCGATCCAGATGGCCGGTTCGGTGAAGGGCCGCAAGGCTGCCCGCCACGCCACGTCCGACTGGATGGCGCTGGAGAAGGAGCGCGGGATCTCGGTCACCTCCTCGGTGATGCAGTTCCCGTATGAAGGCAAGATCGTCAACCTGCTCGACACCCCCGGCCATGCCGACTTCGGCGAGGACACCTACCGCGTGCTCACCGCGGTGGACTCGGCGCTGATGGTGATCGACGTGGCCAAGGGCGTGGAAGAGCGCACCATCAAGCTGATGGAAGTGTGCCGCCTGCGCGACACGCCGATCATGACCTTCATCAACAAGCTGGACCGCGAAGGCAAGGAGCCGATCGATCTGCTGGATGAAGTGGAGAGCGTGCTGGGCATCCAGTGCGCCCCGGTGACCTGGCCGATCGGCATGGGCCAGCGCCTGAAGGGCGTGGTCCACCTGATCAGCGGCGAAGTGCACCTGTACGAGCAGGGCCGCAACTTCACCCGCCAGGATTCGACCATCTTCCCGTCGATCGATTCGCCGGGCCTGGCCGAAAAGATCGGCGAGCGCATGCTGGCCGACCTGCGCGACGAGCTGGAACTGGTGCAGGGCGCCAGCCATCCGTTCGACCTGGAGGCCTACCTGGCCGGCAAGCAGACTCCGGTGTTCTTCGGCTCGGGCGTGAACAACTTCGGCGTGCAGCCGCTGCTGGACTTCTTCGTCGAGCACGCGCCTTCGCCGCAGCCGCGCGCCACCACGGGCCGGGTGATCGCCCCGCAGGAAAACAAGCTGACCGGCTTCGTGTTCAAGATCCAGGCCAACATGGACCCGCAGCATCGCGACCGCGTGGCCTTCATGCGGGTGTGTTCGGGGCGTTTCGTGGCCGGCATGAAGACCTTCCACGTGCGCACCGGCAAGGAGATGAAGCTGGCCAACGCGCTGACCTTCATGGCCAGCGACCGCGAGATCGCCGCCGAGGCGTGGCCGGGCGATGTGATCGGTATCCACAACCACGGCACGATCTCCATCGGTGACACCTTCACCGAAGGCGAGGCGGTGAGCTTCACCGGCATCCCGAACTTCGCCCCGGAACTGTTCCGTCGCGCACGCCTGCGCGATCCGCTGAAGCTCAAGCAGCTGCAGAAGGGCCTGGCGCAGCTGTCCGAAGAGGGCGCCACCCAGTTCTTCCGTCCGCTGATGAGCAACGACCTGATCCTGGGCGCGGTGGGTGTGCTGCAGTTCGACGTGGCAGCCTACCGTCTGAAGGACGAGTACGGGGTGGAAGCCACCTTCGAGCCGGTGAGCGTGACCACGGCGCGCTGGGTAAGCTGCAGCAACGAGAAGAAGCTGGAGGAGTTCCGCGAGAAGAACGCGGGCAACCTGAGCATCGATGCGGCCGGCCACCTGGTGTACCTCGCGCCGACCCGGGTCAACCTGCAGCTGGCGCAGGAGCGCGCGCCGGACGTGCGGTTCGCGGCCACGCGCGAGGCGGCACACAGCATTTCGGTGTCCTGAGACACCGGCTGAACAGGCACGCGTGCATGCGCGTGCCAACGCGGCGATGATAGGGGGGAGCGGGTCCCCCTCCCCGCACTGTCGATGGCCATGACTACAGTTGCTTCCGTTCGTGAAGAAATCGCCAGCGCCCTGACCCACGGGTTGGGCGCGGTTGCCGCACTCGCCGCCAGTGCGGTGCTGATCACCCTTGCCGCCATCTACGGCGACGGCTGGCAGTTGGCCAGCGCGATCGTGTTCGGGGTGGCGCTGCTGCTGTTGTATACGGCGTCGACGCTGTATCACGCGATCCAGCACCCGGTGGCGAAGGGGCGGCTGAAGGTGTTCGACCATTGCGCGATCTATCTGTTGATCGCGGGCACGTATACGCCGTTCACGCTGATCGGGCTGCGCGGCGGTCCGTGGGGCTGGGGGATGTTCACGGCGATCTGGGCGCTGGCGCTGGCCGGGGTGATTTTCAAGCTGTTCTTCACCGGCCGCTTCAAGCTGCTGTCGACGATCATCTACATCGCGATGGGCTGGATGGTGATGGTGGCGATCAAGCCGATGTGGGCGTCGATCGATGGTTGGACGCTGGGCTGGCTGCTGGCCGGCGGTCTGTCCTATACGTTGGGCACCTATTTCTACCACCGCGAGTCGATCCGCTATTCGCACGCGATCTGGCACCTGTTCGTGATCGGCGGCAGCGTGTGCCATTTCGTTGCGGTGACTGCGCAGATTCTTTGAGGGTGTTAGTTTTTTTGGCGGCTTTTTAACGTCAAGGTCAAGGTCAACTTCAACTTCAACTTCAACTTCAACTGCTGAAGCCGGTTGGTCCGTGCTGTCGGGCTGGGTCGGGGCGGGTGGGTTGGCGGGACACGCCGCAAGTCCCGCTCCGCGGCCCGGCCCAGCCGCTGGCGGCTGTGCGTTCGGACGCATGCGAGGCAGTGCCTCGCAAGCAATGCGCCCTCACCCCTGTAGGCTCCGTCGGCGCATCCATGCGCCTCAGGGTCCCGCAAACCCACCCGCCCCGCCCCCTGACAGTTTTGTGGGCCTCTTGGTAAAAAGCGGTGGAGCGGAGCTGAGCTATTGCCGCTGGGGTGGGAGGGGTTAAGGGCATGCCGACCGGAGGTCGGCACTGGGCAGGTGCAAGAGCAACGGCGAGGCAGCGGCCGGCGCCCCTCATCTCTTCCTCTCCCCCTAACCCCCCCAAATTCCCGACCCAGCATCGACGACCCAGGCATCTCGAGATCCATCAGGCACAGCCACCCATGGGGTGGCTCTACCGTGGCAGACCGGGGCGTGTCGGGGCGTGGTGCGGGTGGGTTTACGGGACCGTTGGGCGCCATGGATGGCGCTCCCGAGCTTACATGGACGTACTTGCAGCGTGTCCCGTAAACCCACCCGCGCCGCGCCAACCAGCGAAACCCGCAGCCCATGGCCGTTGCAGTTGCACATGCTGTTGCAATTGCGCTTGCAGTTGCACTTGCTCTTGATCCCGCTCCAACGCCTCTAAAAAAGAAAAAACACCCAACCCTGACACCATCCTTACCAATGCTTCGCACCCCCTGCACGATGAACAGGCAAGGATGGAGCACGTGAACACTGTCGACTCCCCTGCCCCATCCCCCGTGTCGCGCCGTTGGCGCTGGCGTCGTCCCGGCAAACGCGGACAGCGTTGGCTGGCGATCCTCGTCTTCCTCTTCGCCGCCGTCCTCCTGCTCATCGCGCTGTGGGACTGGAACTGGTTCAAAGGCCCCGTCGAACGCGCGGTCCAGGCAAAAACCGGGCGCGAATTCCATATCAACGGTGATCTCGACGTCGACCTCGGCCGCACCACCACCGTCCGCGCCGACCGCCTCACCTTCGCCAATGCCAGCTGGGCCAAGACCCCGCAGATGGCCAGCGCCGACCGCGCGGAAGTCGCCATCCGCGTCTGGCCGCTGCTGCGCGGCCAGGTCCACATCCCCGAAGTCCGCCTCACCCGCCCCGACCTGCTGCTCGAAACCGGTCCCGGCAAGGACACCCCCGGCAACTGGGATTTCCTCGGCCCGTCCACCGGCAACCCGCCGCAACTGCAGCGCCTGCTCATCGACGATGGCCGCCTCAAGTTCCTCGATGCCGCCGGACGCACCGACATCCTGGTCGCCCTCAACAGCGGCAAACCGCGCAGCGCCGACAGCGCGCCGCCCCTGTTGGTCAACGGCAAGGGCCGCTGGAAAGGCAACCCGTTCTCCCTGGACGGCAGCACCGAATCGCCGCTCGAACTGACCAACAGCGACCACCCGTTCCGCATCCACCTGGACGGGCGCGCCGGCGGTACCCATGCCATCGCCAGCGGCACCCTGACCAACCCCTTCGCGCTGCGCACCTTCGATCTTGAACTGATGCTCAGTGGGCAGGACATGGAAGACCTGTTCCCGCTGATCGGCGTGGCCATGCCCTCCACGCCGCCGTACCGCCTGAAGGGCCGGCTCAAGCGCAACAACGACATCTGGCGCTACGAGAATTTCACCGGTACCGCCGGCGATAGCGACCTGGGCGGCACCGCGCAGATCGACGTCGGCGGCGAACGTCCGTTCCTGAAAGCCGACCTGGTGTCCAAGCGCCTGGACTTCGATGATCTGGCCGGCTTCATCGGCGCGCCCCCGAAGACCGGCGCCGGCGAAACCGCCAACGCCGAACAGAAGGCCAAGGCCGCCGCCCTCGCCGCGCGCGCCAAGGTGCTGCCGGACACCCCGTACAACCTCACCAAGCTGCGCGCCATGGACGCCGATGTGCGCTGGAAGGCGCAGCGGATCAACTCGCCGGTGCTGCCGCTGGACGACATGGACGCGCACCTCAAGCTGGAGGCCGGCCTGCTGCGCCTGGAACCGCTGAACTTCGGCGTGGCCGGCGGCGACATCCGCAGCACCATCCGCATGGACGCGCGCAAGGACACCATCGCCACCCAGTTGCAGGCCAGCCTGCGCAAGATCCAGCTCGGCAAGCTGATGCCCGATTCCAAACTGGCCGAACAGGCCTCCGGCGGTATCAGCGGCGACCTGACCCTGGCCGGCACCGGCAACTCCGTCGCGGCGATGCTGGGCAGTTCCGACGGCAACGTCGCCGTGGGCATCGGCCGCGGCCATGTCGGCAACCTGATCATGGAGCTGGCCGGGCTGGACGTGGCCGAATCGCTGAAGTTCCTGTTCACCGGCGACAAGCAGATTCCGCTGCGCTGCGCGTTCGGTGATTTCGGCGTGGCCAACGGGGTGATGACTTCGCGCGCGCTTGCCTTCGATACCACCGACACGCTGATCGTCGGCGAGGGCACCGTGGACCTCAAACAGGAACAGCTGGACCTGCTGCTGCGCCCGCGGCCGAAGGACATCAGCATCCTCGCCCTGCGCTCGCCGCTGCGCATCGGCGGCAGCTTCAAGGACCCGTCGTTCCGCCCCGACTTCAAGGCGCTCGGCATCCGCGGTGCGATCGCGCTGACCCTGGGCAGCATCGCCCCGCCCGCCGCGCTGCTGGCCACCATTGAAACCGGCCCGGGCAAGGATTCGAACTGCGGCGGTCGTTACGCCAAGTGAGTGCGTCCAGGTCAGCGTACCGACCACCGGTCGGTACCTACCGGTAGCGGTGTGCGTGTATCGGGACATCCTGATCGCGCGTGTATCGCGCGACCGGACTACGCACAAGGTAGTGTCGACCGTTGGTCGACACGCTCCGCCCCTCTTCCAACCGCGCGTTCGAGAACTGTCCAGAGCCCGTGGGCAGGCCGGTGCAGGACCGTTGGGTGGCATGGATGCCGCCCACGAGCCCCCACGGATGGGTTCACGGCGTGTCCTGCACCGGCCTGCCCATGGGCTCAGCCACGTGCCAGCAACGCGCCAACCGCACTTGCTTACCCCGCGACGATGTACTGCTGCAGCTGGTCCAGTTTCTGCGCCTGCTCGTCGATGACCGATTTCACCAGGTCACCGATCGAGATCACGCCCACCACGCTGCCGCCGTCCACCACCGGCAGGTGCCGGATCCGGTAATCAGTCACCAGTTGCAGGCAGTGCTCCACCTGCTCGGACAGCGCTACCGTCACTACCTTGGGGGTCATGATGTCGCTCACCCGCGTGGTCCGCGACGACCGCTCATGCAGCACGATCTTGCGCGCGTAATCGCGCTCGGACAGGATGCCGACCAGTTGCCGGCCCTCCATCACGAGCACGGCGCCAATGCCTTTTTCGGCCATCAGGCGGATCGCGTCGATCACCGCCGATTCCGGGCCTACCGCGAAAACCTCAGGGGACTTGCCGTCCAACAGCTGTCGTACCGTGGTCATCTCGTTGCTCTCCACCGATGGGATGCATGGCCGAGTCTGCCACGATCGGGGGCTGCCAGGTGTCAACCAGGTACAACGGCCGCTGCTTGGATTCCTCGTACAGGCGTCCCAGGTATTCCCCGATCAGCCCCAGCGCGATCAACTGCACCCCGCCCAGGAACAGGATCGCCGCCATCATCGTTGGCCACCCTGCCACGCGGTCGCCGTACATCGCCGCCTTGGCCACCACCCATACCGCGAAGACGAACGCCACGCTGGCGGTGAACAGGCCCAGGTAGGTGGTCACCCGCAGCGGCGCCGTGGAGAAACCGGTGATGCCCTCCAGCGCGAAATTCCACAGCTTCCAGAGCCCGAACTTGCTGTCGCCCACCATCCGCGCGTGCCGGTGGTAGGGCAGCGCCTTGCGCCGGAAACCCACCCAGCCGAACAGCCCCTTCATGAACCGGTGGCGCTCGCGCAGCTGCCCCAGTGCCTGCAGCGCGCGCGGTGAAAGCAGGCGGAAGTCGCCGGTGTCGGCCGGAATCGGCGTCTTGGACAGCCGCCCGATCACCCGGTAGAAGGCGGCGGCCGCACTGCGCTTGAGCCAGCTTTCACCGTCGCGCGCCAACCGCGTGCCATACACGTTGTCGTAGCCCTGCTGCCACAGCGCGACGAACTGGGGAATCAGCTCCGGCGGGTCCTGGCCATCGGCGTCCAGGATGATCACCGCGCCGTCGTCCACAAAATCCAGCCCGGCCGTCAGCGCTGCTTCCTTGCCGAAGTTGCGCGACAGCCGCAGCACGCCCACGCCGGGATCGGCCGCGGCCAGCGCCTGCATCACCGACCAGGTGGCATCGCTGCTGCCGTCATCGATGTACAGCACCCGCCCCTCGATGGCGTCCAGCCCGTCCAACACCGCGCGCAGGCGGGGATGCAGCAGCGGCAGGGCCAGTGCTTCATTGTGGGCGGCGATGACAACGGTCAGGCGTTGGGCAGTCATGCCGGGATTGTAGGCGGGGCGCGTCACGATCATGAATCGTCAGTCGTCGGCCAGGTAGGCATTGCCGCCCAGCTGCCGGGCCTGGCGCTGGATCCAGGCCGCCCGGCGCTGCACGAACGGCCCCGGCTTGGCCGCGTTGTAGCGCCGTGGCGCCGGCAATACGGCCGCCAGGCGGGCGCTTTCGGACGGACTCAGCCGCGCCGCGTCCTTGCCCCAGTACTGCCGTGCGGCCGCCTGGGCGCCGTAGATGCCGTCACCGAACTCGGCGATGTTGGCGTACATCTCCAGGATCCGCGACTTCGGCCACAGCGCCTCGATCAGTACCGTGTACCAGACCTCCAGGCCCTTTCGAACCCAGCTGCGGCCCTGCCACAGGAACAGGTTCTTGGCCACCTGCTGGCTGATCGTGCTGGCCCCGCGCAGGCGGCCGCCCTTGGCATTGTGGTCGCGCGCCTTCTCGATGGCCTGCAGGTCGAACCCGTTGTGCACGGGGAAGCGCTGGTCCTCGGCGGCCACCAGCGAAATGGGCAGGCTGGCCGCCATCTGGTCCAGGTCGCGCCACTGGTAGTGCAGCCGGTAGTCCCACTCGCCCTGGCCCAGCGCTTCGCCGTACCGCCACAGCATCACCGTGGACACCGGCGGGTCGATGAACCGCAGCACCAGGACCTGCAGCACGCTGAACGCGGCGAACAGCACCGGCAGCCACAGCAGGCGTTTCCAGTGCCAGCGTCGCGGGCGCGGTGGTTCCAGGCCCGGTTCGGCCTTGAGGTTGCTGCGCTCTGCCCCCATTAGTGGTGCATCCTTTGCTTGCACGGTTGTCGGCGCATTATCCGGCAACTGCATCCCACTTCGCGCGCCCATAGAACCGATGACCGCCCAATCCGACACCCTTGTCCGTTTCCTGCTTCCCGATGCCGGCGTCCGCGGCGTACATGTGCACCTCGATGCGACCTGGGCTGAAATCCTGTCGCACGCGGTCTACCCGCCGGCCGCCGCCGAACTGCTGGGCGAAGCCGCTGTCGCCTCGGCGCTGTTCACCGGCCATACCAAGGTCGACGGCCGCCTGTCGATCCAGCTGCGCAGCAACACCGCCATGCGCACCCTGTTCGCCGAATGCACGGCCGCCGGCACCCTGCGCGGCATCGTGCAGCTGGCCGACGGTGGCGGCGATGCCCCGCGCGACCTGACCACCCTGGGCGATGACGCGCTGCTGGCCATCACCATTGAAAACCCGGGCCTGGACCCGCGCGAACCGCAGCGCTACCAGAGCCTGGTCGGCCTGACCGCCGCGGGCCTGGACGAGGCATTCGAAGACTACTTCCGGCAGTCCGAGCAGCTGCCCACGCGCCTGCTGCTGGCCGCCGACGGCACGCGCGCGGCCGGCCTGCTGCTGCAGAAACTGCCCGGCGACGAAGGCGACAACGACGGCTGGTCACGCGCCAGCGCCTTGTTCGAGACCCTGGGCAAGCAGGAACTGCTGGAGGTGGCCGGCAATGACCTGCTGCACCGCCTGTTCCATGAAGAGAAGCCGGAACTGCTCGGTGAGCGGGGCCTGCGCTTTGCGTGCTCGTGCTCGCGCGAGCGGGTGGAAGGCATGCTGCAGTCGCTGGGCGAGGAAGAGGCCCGCGCGGCCGCCGAACCGACCGGCGCGGTGGACGTGCGTTGCGAATTCTGCGGACAGGAGTATCACTTTCCGTTGACGGAGTTCGCCATACTGTTCAGCGACACCGGTGTTTCCTCACCGGCACCTGAACGGCTTCAGTAATTGCCGCACGAGTTTTGTTCTGGGGAGAACCAAGACTTGTTAAGAAATCATAAACGCCCTAGGATCAATGTCCCGCTTCGGCGGGAACTTGTGCTCACCACTGCTGTCTGAGAGTTCCCATGCGCTCCCTTCTGCGTCTACCGCTGGCCCTTGTGATCGCCCTCGCTGCGATCACGGGCGCGCATGCGCAGAACAAACCGCGTCAGGACAGCACGGTGATTCCGGTGTGGAACAAGGGCAGCGGCAAGGTCGAGGCCCTGCTGTACCTGGAACCCACCGGAGAACAGGCCGCGGGCGCCCGCTGGCACTTCGGCCGCAGTTCGCTCGACGCCGCCTTCGGGTTGTCCTCGGGTGACTCGCTCGGCCTGCTGTGCAACAGCAGCCGTGGCACCAGCATCAGCGGCCTGGCCAGTCATTGCATGCTGGCCAGCCTGGGCGATGACGATGACAACACCTCGTTGAGTCGCCGGGTCAGCGGTACCGCGGCGTTCAACCGCCCCGGCGGTCGCCTGGGCATCACCGCCGGCACCGGCCGTGACACCCTGCCGGCGTGGTTGGCCGGTCCGAACAAATCGCCGGCGTTGCGCGCCGAGCAGAACGACCTGACCGTGTTCGGCCAGAAGAACATCGGTCGCGAAGGCTTCGTCTCGATCGGTGGCACCTACGCCAAGGCGCGCCTGGTGCCGCTGTCCGACGCCTCCCCGGCCATCGTGGACCGCTGGGACAGCAAGAGCCTGACCATCGGCGCCGGCTACGGCAACTTCAGCGGCAACATCATCGGCCGCGTGGTCGATGTGCCCGGCCAGCCCGGCAAGTGGGAAGGCCTCGGCGTTGGCCTGACCTGGCGTACCCCCTGGAGCGGCCAGCTCACCGTGGGTGCCGAGAACGTGATCACCCGCGGCAAGAATCCGTTTGCACCGCGTAACGAGAGCACCGACGAAGGCACCGTGCCGTACGTCCGTTACGAACAGGATCTGTGATCGACGGGCGCCAAGCGGCGCCGTCGGAGTCCTCAGACACGCGCCCCATGGCGCGTTTTTTTATGCCTGCCACCTGCCCCGTCCAACGGCGTTGCGCCCGCGAGCGGGTGACAGGGCGTGGCCGGTGTATCGCCCTTGCCGTATTGGCGAGCCAAAGCGACGCGTGGATACCTGTTGATACATACCGTTACAAATCAACTGCAACTATTTTCATCACAAACACTTAACCAATGAGACAAAACTGACCTGAAACGGCGGAAAATCATTGATCCACAACGACTTTGCCGAATTTAACCCAGTTCACACCTTTCATTAACGTGGCTTTAATTCTCTCCAATCGGCAGTTACTATCGAGTCAGCCTCGTGGTGATTGGCGCTCATTTGGTGCCGCCGCAGGCAAACACCCCAGTGAATACCCAAGATTCCCTTGGAGAGAGAGAGCAATGAATTTCAAATCCAACAAACTGCGTGACGCGGTAATCGTCGCGTTGGTCGCGACGGGTGCCACCGGCGCCGTGCAGGCCCAGGATGTTCCGGCCTCCGGCCCGACCAACCTGGATCGCATCCAGGTCACCGGCTCGCGCATCCGCTCGGTTGATCTGGAAACCCAGCAGCCCGTTCTCACCCTGACCCGCGAAGCCATCCAGCAGACCGGTCGCACCAACGTCGCCGAAGTGCTGCAGCAGATCGCCAGCAACGGCGCGGCGATCAACACCCAGTTCAACAACGGCGGTGACGGCTCGGCCGGCGTCGACCTGCGCAACCTGGGTTCCTCGCGCACCCTGGTGCTGGTCAACGGTCGTCGTTGGGTGCAGGCCCTGGACGGCACCGTCGACCTGAACACCATCCCGACCGCGATCGTGGAGCGCATTGAAGTCCTCAAGGACGGCGCCTCCTCCATCTACGGTTCGGACGCCATCGCTGGCGTGGTCAACATCATCACCCGCGACAATTTCAACGGCGGCGAAGCCCACGTCTACTACGGCCAGTTCAGCAAGGGCGACGGCCAGCGCCAGGCGCTCGACCTGACCCTGGGCAGCAGCAACGACCGCGGCAGCCTGGTGTTCGGCGCCAGCTACGTGAAGGAAAAGGCCGTGATGGCCGGCGCGCGCAAGATCTCGCGTGATCCGGTGTATGGCCTGGGTGCATCGCAGTACAGCAGCCAGACCTCCTCGGGCGGTATCTGGGACCTGACCATCGACGGCGTCGGCACCGATGACTACGACGCATGGTCCGATCTGGCCGGCAGCGACGACGAAGCCACCGCCGATCGCGCGGGCCTCTCGCGCTATGTGGTGAACCCGGATGCGGCGGGTAACAACCTCGCCAACTACCATCCCTTCAGCAGCGCCGACTCGTACAACTACGCGGCCGACAACTACCTGCGCACCCCGCAGGAGCGCAAGTCGATCTTCATCCAGGGCCGTTACGACCTGACCGACTCGATCGCCATCCGCACCGATGCGCTGTACAACCAGCGCCTGTCGGCACAGCAGCTGGCCGGCTTCCCGCTCAGCGCGGGCAGCTACCTGGGCAGTAACCAGGGCCTGTCGGCTGACAGCTACTACAACCCGACCAAGAACACGGCCAACCCGCGCGAACTGAACTGGAACCGCCGCCTGGTCGAGCAGGACCGCTACTACGAACAGGACGTGAAGACGTTCCATTGGTACGGCGGCCTGGAAGGCTCGTTCCAGTTCGCGGACCGGTTCTTCAACTGGGATGCGGGCATGAGCTACAACGTGTCCGACCAGATCGACACCCAGGTTGGCGACGTCAACATGGGCAACCTGTTCACCGCCACCGGCGCGTCCTTCCTGGACACCGACGGCGTGGTCAAGTGCGGCGCGCCGGGTGCCGTGATTGCCGGCTGCGTGCCGTTCAATCCGTTCAGCAGCGCGGGCAACATGCCGCAGGACCAGCTGGACTACATCCTGTTCAACGCCAAGGACAAGTACCAGAACAAGTCCAAGGCCTTCACCGCCAACCTGTCCGGCGACATCGTCGAACTGCCGGGCGGCATGATGGGCTTCGCGGCCGGTGTGGAAAAGCGCAAGGAATCGGGCTACGACATGCCGGACGCCTTCGTCTCGGCCGGCCTGAGCTCGGGCAATGGCCGCCAGCCGACCTCCGGTAGCTACGACCTGACCGATGTGTACCTCGAACTGGCCGTGCCGCTGCTGAAGGACCTGCCGGGTGCCAAGCTGCTGGAAATCAGCGCCGCAACCCGTCGTTCGGACTACAGCAACTTCGGCGACACGCTCAACAGCAAGTTCGGCTTCAAGTGGAAGCCGATCGAAGACCTGATGGTCCGTGGTAACTGGGCCGAAGGCTTCCGTGCTCCGTCGATCTCCAACCTGTTCGGTGGCTCGGGCCAGTCTTACGACAGCTACGGCGATCCGTGCTCGAGCGACAGCCCGTACATCGGCGGTGCAGCCGTGGCGCAGCGTTGCGCCGCCGCCGGCATTCCGACCAGCTATGTGCAGCGTGAAGGCTATGGCTCCCAGACGTCCTGGCCGTTCGACTGGAAGTCCAACCAGGAGCTGAGCCCGGAAACCTCGACCTCCAAGAGCCTGGGCATCGTCTACAGCCCGAGCTTCGTCAGCGGCTTCGACGTCTCGCTGGACTGGTGGAAGATCAACATCAAGGACGTGATCAGCCGCCCGACGGCCGACTACATGCTGGACCAGTGCTATGTGGAAGGCAGCGCGGGCTGGTGTGACGTGCTGGCCAACTCCGGCCTGACCCGCAACGCGCTGGGCCAGATCACCTACATGGCCCGCTACCTGCAGAACCTGGGCGAGCTGGAAGTTGAAGGCTACGATCTGACGCTGCGCTACTCGATCCCGGATACGAACTTCGGCTCGTTCTCGTTCGTGTGGGACAGCGTCTACATGGCCAACTACCGCCAGAAGGCCACGCCGGAATCGGACTGGGATCCGTCTGAAGTGGGCACCTACACCCGCGACACCCCGGTCTGGCGCATCCGCTCGAACCTGACCGCCAACTGGAACTACGGCGACTTCGGCGCGAGCTGGACCGTGCGTTACTTCTCCGCCCTGAAGGAGAACTGCAAGTTCCCGGGTACCGCGTCGCTGTGCAGCGATCCGGACCACATCGGCCTGGAAGGTCGTGCAGACCCGCAGAACAAGCTGGCTGCGACCACCTACCACGACCTGCAGGTGCGCTACAACCTGCCCTGGAACGGCACCGTTTCGGTGGGTCTGAACAACGTATTCGCCAAGGAACCGCCGGTGGCCACCCAGGCCTTCGCCAACTCCTTCGACTACCAGTACGACACCCCCGGGCGTTACATGTACATGGAGTACCGTCAGCGCTTCTGATCGCAGTTGACCGCGATCTGACGGTGTAAACCAACGGCCCCGAAAGGGGCCGTTGTCTTTTGCGCAGCATCGGCACCCCGGATGCGCGCCCACGAAAAAGGCCGCGTTTCCGCGGCCTTTTCTGCATCCCAACGCTGGCGCCTGCGATCACCCGATCGGGATCAGCGTCTCGATCACATGCTCAACGTAGGCCTCGAAATCTTCGCGCGCCTGCTTGGGCTGTTGCAGCTGCAGCGACAGCTGCAGGAAGCCCACGTACGCCGCATACGCCAGGCGCGCGCGGTGCTGCGCATCGGTGCGGCTCAGACCGGCCTGGCGGAACGAGGCCACCAGGTACTCCAGCCGGCGGTGCGAGACGCGGTCGATGACCGGGCGCACCATCGGGTGGTCCAGCGCCTTGAGCAGCTCGCTGTAGATGATGTGCGGCTGCACTTCATGGGCCACCACCTGGAACAGCTGGCGCAGGCGCGCACGCGGGTCCGGCACGTCTTCCAGGCTGCCGAACACCTGCTCCTGCTCGAACAGTTCCCAGCGCTCCAGCGCGGCCTGCAGCAGCGCATCACGCGACGGGAAGTGCCAATAGAAGCTGCCCTTGGTGACCCCCAGGCGACGCGCCAGCGGCTCCACCGCCACCGCGCCGACACCTTGTTCTGCAATCAGGTCCAGGGCAGCCTGGGCCCAGTCTTCCGCGCTCAGGCGGCTGTTGCGGCCGGCACGTGGCTCGCCGGCGGAAGCTTCAGGTTCATTCATGGCGTTGATTTAACCATACGCCGGGGTCCGTGTCCGCCAAAATGGCACGCCGTGGCCCGCGCCAAGGCCCGCACCGCCGCTGATGTGGCCGCCCTGCGCGGCGCCGCGGCTGGCCTCCATACCCCCAAGTATTGACATGCCCACGGGCAGGTCCATACTAGCGAGTATGGTCATTCCTTCTTCTACCCTGCCCCGCGTTGACGATGAGCGATTGACCGGCGCGCACGATGCCGTGCTGGCCGCCTCCCGCTCCTCGGCCGGGCGCCGCGGCACCGTGCTGTTCGCCCATGGCTTCGGCCAGACCCGGCACGCCTGGACACCCACCGCACTTTCGCTGGCCGCCGCCGGCTACCAGACCCTGGCCTACGATGCGCGCGGCCATGGCGACTCGGACTGGAACCCGGCCGACCTGCCCTACCACGGCGAACAGTTCGCCGATGACCTGATCGTGCTGGCCGGCGAACAGCCGCAGCCGCCGATCCTGGTCGCCGCCTCGATGGGCGGGTTGTTCGGGCTGCTCGCCGAATCGCGCTGGCCGGGCCTGTTCTCGGCGATGGTGCTGGTGGACATCACCCCGCGCTGGGACACCGCCGGGGTCGAACGCATCCTGATGTTCATGACCGCCCACCCCGACGGTTTCGCCTCGCTGGCGCAGGCCGCCGATGTGATCTCGGCCTACATGCCGCATCGTCCGCGCAAGTCCGAAGACGCCCTGCGCGCACTGCTGCGCGAGGACGGCCATGGCCGCTGGCGCTGGCACTGGGACCCGCGCCTGGTTGCCGAACTGGCGCGCGACAGCGAACAACACCAGGACGCGCTCGCCGAAGCGGCGCGCCAGGTCAAATGCCCGGTGCTGCTGGTCAGCGGCGGGCGCAGCACGCTGGTCACCCCGCAGACGGTGGCCGAATTCCTCGCGTTGGTGCCGCATGCGCGCCATGTGCAGCTGCCGGAGGCCACCCATATGGTCGCCGGTGATGACAACAACGCCTTTACCGCTACTGTGTTGGACTATCTGGACGTGTTGCCCTCGGCCTCCGCCGTTGCACAGTCCGCCACTACCGAGCACGTCACCGGAGCACGCTCATGAGCATTGTCGTTCCCTTCCTGGCCATCCTGCTGGCGGGCGCCATCGTCGCCTACCACCGGATGCGGCTGATCACCTGGACGATCGTCAGCCTGGTGCTGCTGGCCGCCTGCTGGTTCATCCCGTACGTCAACCAGACCGCCACGATCGTGGCTGCGGCCATCGTCGCGGTCATCGCCGTGCCGCTGCTGCTGCCCTTCATCCGCAAGCCGCTGCTGACCGCGCCGATGATGAAGGTGTTCCGCAAGGTGCTGCCGCCGCTGTCGCAGACCGAGCGCATCGCGCTGGAAACCGGCTCGGTCGGCTTCGAAGGCGAGCTGTTCACCGGCGACCCGGACTGGAACATCCTGCTGAACTACCCCAAGCCGCAGCTCACCGCCGAGGAACAGGCCTTCCTGGATGGCCCGGTCGAAGAGCTGTGCAAAATGGTCAACGACTGGGAAATCACCCACGTTTACGCCGACCTGCCGCCGGAACTGTGGAGCTTCATCAAGAAGAACAAGTTCTTCGGCATGATCATTCCGAAGGAATACGGCGGCCTGGGCTTCAGCGCGCTGGCCCACCACAAGGTGATCCAGAAGCTGGCGTCGGTGTCGAGCGTGGTCAGCTCCACCGTCGGCGTGCCCAACTCGCTCGGCCCGGGCGAACTGCTCAACCATTACGGCACCCAGGCGCAGAAGGACCAGTACCTGCCGCGCCTGGCCGATGGCCGCGAAGTGCCCTGCTTCGGCCTGACCGGCCCGTTCGCCGGCTCGGACGCCACCTCGATTCCCGATTACGGCATCGTCTGCAAGGGCGAGTGGAACGGCGAGCAGGTGCTCGGCGTCAAGCTCACCTTCGACAAGCGCTACATCACCCTGGCCCCGGTGGCCACGCTGATCGGCCTGGCGTTCCGCATGTACGATCCGGACGGCCTGATCGGCAGCACCCGCGACATCGGCATCACCCTGGCCCTGCTGCCGCGTGACACCGCCGGCGTGGAAATCGGCCGCCGCCATTTCCCGCTCAACTCGACCTTCCAGAACGGTCCGATCCGCGGCAAGGACGTGTTCATTCCGCTCACCCAGCTGATTGGCGGCGCCGAGAAGGCCGGCAAGGGCTGGAACATGCTCAACGAGTGCCTGGCCGTGGGCCGCTCGATCACCCTGCCGTCCACCGCCAGTGGCGGTGCCAAGGCCGGCGCGGTGGTGACCGGTGCCTACGCGCGCATCCGCAAGCAGTTCGGCCTGTCGGTCGGCCGCTTCGAGGGCGTGGAAGAAGCGCTGGCCCGTATCGGCGGCAAGGCCTATGCGATCAGTGCGCTGTGCCAGGCCACCGCCGCTGCGGTGGACCGCGGCGACGTGCCGTCGGTGCCGTCGGCGATCGCCAAGTACCACTGCACCACCATGAGCCGTGAAGTGATCTCGGACATGATGGATGTGATTGGCGGCAAGGGCATCATCCTGGGGCCGCGCAACTTCGCCGGCCGCAGCTGGCAGGCCGCGCCCATCGCCATCACGGTGGAAGGCGCCAACATCATGACCCGCAGCCTGCTGATCTTCGGCCAGGGTGCGATTCTCTGCCACCCGTGGGTGCTGAAGGAAATGAAGGCCGCGCAGGATCCGGACACCCGTGCCGGCCTGCAGGAGTTCGACCGCAGCCTGTTCGGCCACATCCGCTTCGGCATCTCCAACGCCGTGCGTTCGTTCTGGTTCGGCCTGACCGGCGCGCGCTTCGGCGCCGCTCCGGGCGATGCCTACACCCGCCGCTACTTCCGAAAGCTGGATCGCTATTCGGCCAACCTGGCGCTGATGGCCGACATCTCGATGATGACCCTCGGCGGCAAGCTGAAGTTCAAGGAATCGCTGTCCGGCCGCCTGGGCGATGTGCTGAGCCACATCTACATGACCAGCGCCATGCTCAAGCGCTACCACGACGAAGGCGCGCCGGTGGCCGACCAGCCGCTGCTGGCCTGGGCTTTCCATGACAGCGTGCACACGATCGAAACGTCGCTGTCGGCGGCGCTGCGCAACTTCCCGATCCGTCCGATCGGCTGGCTGATGTGGCTGCTGATCTTCCCGTTCGGCCGCCGTGCCGAGGCCCCCGGCGACCGCCTGGGCCACCGCGTGGCCGCGCTGCTGATGGCACCCAACGAAGCCCGCGACCGTCTGGCCAGTGGCGTGTTCCTGACCCCGTGCGAGAACAACCCGGGCGGCCGCATCAACAGCTACCTGTCCAAGGCGATCATGGCCGAGCCGGTCGAGCGCAAGTTCATCAAGGCGGTCAAGACCAAGGGCATCGAAGCCCTGGACTTCACCACCCAGCTGGACGAAGCGGTCGCCGAAGGCGTGATCACCCAGGACGAGCGCACCCTGCTCGAAGAGCTGCGCGCGCTCACCCTGGAAACCATCACCGTGGACGACTTCGATCCGCATGAACTGCGCTCGGCCGGCTACTACGACCGCGAGCGCAAGGACGCGCAGTCGCAGGAAGCGGCGTGATCGAGGCAGCAACGTAACCCCCAACGGCGGACTTCGGTCCGCCGTTTTTTTGAGAGGCGTCCATGTCCGCTCCCCTGTTGAACCTGTATCGCCGCATGCAGCGCTGGCCCGTCGGCAGCTGGCTGTTCTCGCGCGCGGTGTGCGTCAAAGCGCCCTACTTCGCCAGCATCGCCCCGCGCATCACCCTGCTTGAGCCCGGCCGTTGCGAAGGGCGCATCGCGCACCGGCGCAAGGTCACCAACCATATCGGCACCGTGCACGCCATCGCGCTGTGCAACCTGGCCGAGCTCACCGCCGGGCTGATGGTGGATGCTTCGCTGCCCAAGGGCATGCGCTGGATCCCGAAGGGCATGGAGGTGCAGTACCTGGCCAAGGCAACGGGTACGCAGCATGCCGTGGCCACGCCGGCGCAGCCGATCATGGCCGCCGAGGTCGGCTACGCGCTGCCGGTGGACGTGCAGGTATGCGACGACGCCGGCACGGCGGTGTTCCAGGCGCGCATCCAGATTTGGGTGTCACCGGTCAAACGTTGATCGTTGGTGCGCAGGTCGGCAGCCACCCATGGGGTGGCTCTACCGCGGGATCAGGCGGGAACCATCCACCACGCGGCCACGGCCAGGAGCGCCGGCACGGCCTGGATGAAGAAGATGCGCTTGTTGACGCTGTAGGCGCCGTAGCAGCCGGCCACGATCACGCAGCCCAGCATGAAGTTCACCAGCATCGGCAGGTGGTCGAACAGCCCCCAGAACAGCCCCGCGGCGAGGAAGCCGTTGTAGAGCCCCTGGTTGGCCGCCAGCACCCGGGTGGTTTCAGCCTTTTCCGGCGTGTTGCGGAAGGTCTTCAACCCCAGCGGCTTGGTCCACAGGAACATTTCCAGCACGAGGAAGTACACGTGCAGCAGGGCGACCAGCAGGGTCAGGATCAGTGCGGTCCAGTACATGGGCAGGCCTTGAAGAGGGTCGATGAAGCTTACTCCGGGCGCTCGCCCGGCAGCTTCTTTTCTTCGTGCAGCAGGCCGATGGCAGCGGCGGTCATGCACCCGGCCACCACGACGCCGCCCGCGAACACCGCGTGCGACCCGAACAGCGACAGCCCTTTGTGCACCCAGGCGAAGGTCAGGTCGGCGCCACGGTAGACCACGGTGTCGATCGCCGCGCCGGCCTTGTAGCGCCACTGGCGGTCCACCCGGGTGTAGATCGTTTCGCGCGCGGGCTTGGCCAGCGAGAATTCGCTGGCGCGGGTCATCACCTGCACGATCGCCACCATCAGCGCCAACGGCCAGGCGGCCAGCAACAGGAAGCCGAAGATGATCGCCACCCCGGGAATCAGCAGTGCCGGCGCGATGCCGTGGCGCGACAGCAGCCACCGGGTCAGGCCCAACTGCAGCAGCAGGGTCAACGCGTTCACCGCCAGGTCGATCTGCGAATAGAACGCGGTCCGCGCCGCCTCGTCCGGATAGAACTGGCGGGCGATCGAGGCCTGCTCGTTGTACAGCAGCGTGCCCACGCCCACGCCGAACAGCACCAGCACGGCCAGCCAGCGCAGCAGCGGCTCACGCACGATCAACTTCAGGCCGTCGAGCACACTGCCGCCCATCGGGGTTTCGCCCGACGCCAGCTGCTGCTCCTTCTCGCGCGCCACGGCCCACAACCGCAGCCGCCAGATGCAGACCAGGCAGGCACTCAGGAAGCCGGCCGAGACCAGCATCAGGTTGGCGATACCGACCCGCTTGACCAGCGCCGCGGTGATGATCGGCCCCAGGAATGCGCCGAGGGTGCCGGCCGCGCCGATGTAGCCGTATACCTCACGTGCCTGGGTGTTGGAGAACACGTCGGCCATGAAGCTCCAGAACACCGCCACCGCGAACAGGTTGAACACGGCGGCCCAGAAGAAGAACGCCATGCCGCGCCCCGGTACGCCACTGTCAAACAGCAGGTAGAAGCCCAGCAGGGAGACGATGAAGAAGCCATACACCGCAGGCAGGAATACCCGCCGCGCGTAGCGGCTGACCACCGCGCCGTACAGCGGCTGCAGCACCAGCATGATGAAGAACACCCCGGTGAACAGGAACTGCAGCACGAAGTCCTGCATCGCGATGCCGTGGGCGCTGAACCAGTCGATCAGCACCGGCGGGAACACCGCCTTCGCATCGGCCGAGGCCGCCATCGCCTCGCGCACCGGGCGCAGCACGTAGTACCCGCTGAGCAGGCAGAAGAAGTACAGGCACGCCCAGATCAGCGGCGGCGACTGCCGCAGCGCCCCGAGCAGGCCCGACCGCACCGGTGCCGTTGCTGCAGCACTCATCGCACCCACTCCCGGCTCGGGCGGCGTGGCAACGGCGGCATCGTGGAAACTCCGGGCAGGAAAGCGCGCAAGGTAAACGATGCACCGCAACATCGCCAGTAGCAGCGCTGCTCACTGGCGCAACGCTGCGTGGCGGTGATCGCGCGGCCCCGCCGCAGGCCGTGCTGCCCTATGCTCGGGGCTAGCTACCAAAGGGGCCGCCAGCCGTGGGGACGGACACGTACGACTACATCATCGTCGGCGCAGGATCGGCCGGCTGCGTGCTGGCCAACCGGCTCAGTGCCGACCCGCGTTGCCGCGTGCTGCTGCTGGAAGCCGGTCCGCGCGACCGCAACCCCTTCATCCACATGCCGGCCGGGTTGGCGCGGCTGGTCAACAACCGCCGCATCAACTGGAACCTGGACACCGACGCCGAACCGGCCCTGGCAGGCCGGCGCCTGTGGTGGCCGCGCGGCAAGGTGCTGGGCGGCTCCAGTTCGATCAACGCGATGTGCTACGTGCGCGGCGTCCCCGCCGACTACGACCGCTGGGCGGCCGACGGCGCCGAGGGCTGGGAGTGGGCGCAGGTGCTGCCCTGGTTCCTGCACAGCGAAGCCAACAGCCGCGGTGGCAGCGCCCTGCACGGCGATGCCGGCCCGTTGTCGGTCGCCGACCTGCGCCACCACAACCCGCTCTCCGACGCCTTCATCGCCGCTGCCGTGCAGGCCGGGCATGCGCGCAACGACGACTTCAACGGCGCCCGCCAGCTCGGGGTCGGGCTGTACCAGGTGACCCAGCGCGATGGCGCGCGGTGCTCCAGCGCGACCGCCTATCTGCACCCGGTCCGTGGCCGGCGCAACCTCACCGTGCTTACCGGCGCACATGCCACCGCGCTGGGCGTCGAGGGCGACACCGCCACGGGGGTGCATTTTCGCCACGGTCGCCAGCACCGGCACGCCGCGGCCAGCGCCGAGGTGATCCTCAGCGCCGGCGCGGTGCACTCGCCGCAGCTGCTGATGCTCTCAGGCATTGGTGCGGCCGCCCAGTTGCGGGCGCATGGCATCGCCGTGCGTGCCGACCTGCCTGGGGTAGGCGCCAACCTGCAGGATCACCTGGACATCTGCACGCTGGTGCATACCCATCCGGGCGTGAGCTACGACCGCAGCAACCAGGCGCGGATCGCCTTCGATTACTTCCTGCGCGGTCGCCGCGAAGCCGGCACCAGCAACATCGCCGAGGCCGGTGGCTTCGCCCGCTCACCGCTGGCCGTCGACGCGCGCGCCGACGTGCAGTTCCACTTCGTGCCGGCGATGCTGGACAACCACGGCCGCCACCGCCTGCCCGGTGACGGCTACACCCTGCATGCCTGTGCCCTGCACCCGCGCAGCCGGGGCCGGATCAGCCTGCGCGATGCCAACCCCGCCTCGCCACCGCGCATCCAGGCCCATTACCTGAGTGATCCCGAGGGAATGGATCTGGCGATGATGAAAACGTGCGTGCGGATGTCGGCCGAGATCCTGCGCCAACCGGCGTTCGACCGCTGGCGCGGGGCGCCGATCTTCCCGCCGCGGCAGGACCTGGACGAGGCGGCGCTGGAGGCCTTCATCCGGACCAAGGCCGAGACCATCTACCACCCGGTGGGCACCTGCGCGATGGGCACCCACGCCGAGGCGGTGGTCGACCCGCAGCTGCGCGTGCGCGGCGTGCGCCGCCTTCGCGTGGTGGATGCGTCGGTGATGCCCAGCCTGGTCAGCGGCAATACCAACGCGCCCACCCTGATGCTGGCCGAACGCGCCGCGCAGTGGATCCTCGAGGCGGCCGGGGCAAGCTGAACAGGGCTGCGCCGCGCCGGTCGGCCGTGCGCACGCCGTGGATGCAAAAACCGGGCCTTTTCAACCAGATACGCATTCATCTTCGCTTGGTTTGTGCAATCAGGAAAAGCAGCGCTAGAATCACCCACAGCAGTTGCGCACGGGTCCAGAACGATGAATCAGAACAGCAGGCGTCGCCCGATCCGTTCGGCGGCCACCGGGTTGCTGGGCATGTTGATGCCCATCGCCATGTCGTCTACTGCACAGACGCCCAGTGCCGCACCGGGCGCATTCCCGGTCAACATCGAAAACACCGCGACGATCGCGCACACGCAGCCGGCCGCCTATCGCGCCACGCCCGCCACCGTGCAGGTGCTGCCGCCGGCCCAGGGCTTCAATGTGGCCGCGATCGAAGCGATGGCCCAGCAGCTGACCTATGGCGAGCGCGTGCCCGGCATGGCCGTGGCCATCGTCCAGGGCGGCCGTGTGCTCAGCGCGCGCGGCTACGGCGTCACCGACGTCAACAACCCGCAGATGGTCGATGCGCACACCGTGTTCCGGCTGGCATCGCTGTCCAAGGCGTTCGCCGGCACCATGGCCGGGCTGCTGGTCAACGACGGCACGCTGCGCTGGGACAGCAAGGTCACCGACTACGTGCCCGGCTTCCAGCTGAGCTCGCCGGAAGCCACCGAACGCCTCACCGTGGCCGACCTGCTCAGCCACCGCGTCGGCCTGCCCTACAACGCGTACGACCGCGACGTGGAAGCCAACGCCGAGTACTACACGCTCACCCACAAGCTGGCCTCGACCTCGCTCAAGTGCCTGCCGGGCGATTGCTACGCCTACCAGAACGTGGCCTTCAGCCTGATCGGCGACGTGGTCTATGCCGCGTCGGGCAGCTTCTACGAGCAGTCGGTGGAACGCCGCCTGTTCAAGCCGCTGGGCATGGACGACGCCAGCCTCGGCCTGGCCGGCATCCAGGCCAGTTCGCGCTGGGCGCGCCCGCACGTGCGCAGCCGCAACGGCTGGGTGTCGCTGAACCCCAAGCCCACCTACTACCGCCTGGCGCCTGCAGCGGGCGTCAACGCCAGCGCCAGCGACATGGCCCAGTGGCTGCTGGCCCACACCGGCCACCGCCCCGACGTGCTGCCTGCGCCGCTGCTGGCCACGCTGCATTCCACCCTGATCAACACCCCCGGCGAAATGCGCTCGGGCTGGCGCCGCGAGCGCCTGCACTCGGCCGGGTATGCGCTGGGCTGGCGCAACTTCGACTACGCCGGGCATGAAGTGATTTTCCATGCCGGTGCCGTGCAGGGCTATCGCGGCCTGGTCGCGCTGGTGCCCGAACGCGACCTGGGCATCGCCATCATGTGGAACGGCGAAAGCAGCCTGCCCAGCGGCCTGCTGCCGACCGTGCTGGACCAGGCCATGGGCCTGCCCACCCAACGCTGGCTGGACGTGGACACCGACTTCGGCAGCGACAACCTGATGGTGGAAGACGGCGCCCCGGCGACCAAGCGCAAGGGCGTGTCGTCCAACCGCGCGGTTGCGTCGCCGCGCTGATCGCGCCGCGAGGATGCATCAAAAAGGCGGCCGGTGGGCCGCCTTTTTTGTGGGGCGGGTAGAGCCGACCGTTGGTCGGCTGCCGCGAACGGACACGGTAGAGCCGACCGTTGGTCGGCTGCCACGAAATCGCCGCAGAGGCCGCCGCAGGGGCAGCCGACCAACGGTCGGCTCTACCGGAACACCGTGCGTGGTGTGGCCCGGTCCGCATACGGACTGCCATCCCGCGGCCGGCGGCCGAAGCGCCCTGCGCCCGCGGCGCAACATCTTCGCCCATAAAAAAACCCCCTCCCCGCTGGGCTGCCAGGGAAGGGGTTTCAGTTACGGCATCGGGAACTGCGTCAGATCAGCGGTGCCGGGGTTGCCGGCAGGGCGACCGGTGCGGCCTTCTTCTTGCGAACGGCCGGCTTGCGCTTTGCAACCTTCTTCACCGCTTTCTTGGCGGACGCCTTCTTGGCCGGCGCCTTGCGCGCGGTGGCCTTCTTCGCGGTAGCCTTCTTGGCTACCTTGCGTACGGCCTTCTTTGCGGTCTTCTTGGCAGCCTTCTTGGCCGTGGCCTTCTTGGCTACCTTACGGACGGCTTTCTTGGCGGTCTTCTTGGCGGCGGCCTTCTTGGCGACCTTGCGGACTGCCTTCTTCGCCGTCTTCTTCACTGCCTTCTTCGCGGTCTTCTTGGCGGCGGCCTTCTTGGCAACCTTGCGGACTGCCTTCTTTGCCGTCTTCTTCACTGCCTTGCGGGCGGTCGCCTTCTTCGCTGCCTTCTTCACCGTCTTCTTGGCAGCCGCCTTCTTGGCTACCTTCTTCACGGCCTTCTTGGCGGCGGCTTTCTTGGCTACCTTCTTGACGGCCTTTTTGGCGGCCGGCTTTTTCTTCGCAGCTTTCTTGGTTGCCATGGGATGGCTCCTCGTCAGTGATCTATGGAGTGGAAACGCCCAGGTAAAGCAAACCCGCAGTGCGACATCGCGGGGACCGCCGTCGCGTCAAGCGCGTCGTGACGGATACGGGGATACCCACCGCAGGTGGCCAGGCGGGTATCGAATGGGAAGGGGCCTTGCGGTTCGCTGAGGGAAGCGAAGCCATCTCCACCGTCTTCTGACGCGAGGTGGATGTCCAGGTTGTGCTTCGCGACTGGATGTCGATTCTGCTCACTCTGTTCGCAGCAAGGTCTGCTGTGGCGAAACCTAATCACGCTTTTTTTCACTGTCAACAACCCCGGCGAAAAATTTTCACACGGAACACCCCCGCAACCCGGTGCCGGCACCCTCGGCGAACACCGCCAACGGCGTGCAATGCTGCCGCGCGCGCAGCAACCGGACGCGCACCACATGCGGTACGCGAAAAGAAAACCGCTTAAAAGAAGCACTTTCGTATTTTCAGCGCGCGCGCACCGCGCGCATCCCGGCAACCGTGCGCGCGCAGCCGACGGCACCCCGGACGTTACCCACACCGCACCCAAACGGAGGCGAAAACTTTTCACATCTTCGATCGCTTTTTGCCACCGGATTTACGCAAATGCGCAAACTTTCCGGCGGTCGCCGCCGCCCCGATCGCACCGGTTGGACGTACCGCGACCGCCGCGCGCGACCCGGATGCGCACCGCGCATGCGCTCGGCGAGGACATCCGGCGCGCACGCCGACACCCCGACGCGCGCTCATGACCGCACACCCCTGCGCGCCCCACCGATGCGCATAAGCCGGCAACGGCATCGCGACGGCGGTCCGCATCGCCGACGTTTTCGTCACGCACGGATAACGCTGGCGCCGGCGGCCACCGCGCAGGCAAAAAAAAACGGCCGCACCAGGCGGCCGTTCTTCGCGATCAGGCGACGATCAGTGCTCGTCGTCTTCCAGCAGCTCGGCGTACTCGTCCGGGCCCAGCAGATCGTTCAACTCGTCGTTGGCCGAGAACTCGACCACGTAGATCCAGCCTTCGCCGTAGGCATCTTCGTTGATGGTTTCCGGCTTGTCCGACAGCGCTTCGTTGACTTCGACCACGGTGCCGGTGACCGGGCTGTACACGTCCGAGGCGGCCTTGACCGACTCGACCACGGCGGCCTGCTGGCCCGCCTTCACTTCATCGCCGACGGCCGGCAGTTCGACGTATACCAGGTCGCCGAGCAGGCCCTGGGCGTGGTCGGAAATACCGACGGTGACGCGGCCATTGCCTTCGACACGTGCCCACTCATGGGACTTGAGGAATTTGAGGTCGCCGGGGATCTCGCTCATGGGACTGCTCCGAGGAATATCAGGGGGTCAAGAAACGGGGGTAGTGTAACCACCGGCGCCGACCACTGACAGGTCGGCGCCGGGAAAAAATCAGGCGTCGGCGAGCACGCCCGGCTGGGCCTGGCCTTCGCGCACGAACGGGAACTTCACCACGCGCACCGGCACCTGCTTGCCGCGGATGTCCACGTGCACCTGGCCCAGCTCACCGGCCGGCACCCGCGCGAACGCAATGCCCTTGCCCAGGGTCGGAGAGAACGTGCCCGACAGGATCTCGCCCTGGCCGCTGGCGGTGAGCACCGGCTGGCCGTGGCGCAACACGCCCTTCTCGTCCATCACCAGGCCGATCAGCTGGCGCGCGTCGCCCGCCGCCTTCTGCGCTTCCAGCACGTCACGGCCGATGAAGTCGCGGCCCTCGTCCAGCGCCACGGTCCAGGCCAGCGCGGCCTCGTACGGGGTGATGTCTTCATCCATGTCCTGGCCGTACAGGTTCATGCCGGCTTCCAGGCGCAGCGTATCGCGCGCGCCCAACCCGGCCGGGCGCACGCCTGCGGCGGCCAGCGCATTCCAGAACGCCACCACGTCGGCCTGCGGCAGCAGGATCTCGAAACCGTCTTCACCGGTGTAGCCGGTACGCGCCACGAACAGCGGCGTGCCACTGGCGGCGGTGGCCTCCAGCGCGGCGAAACGGCCCAGCTTCTCCAGCGCCGCGCGGTCGCCGTCGGCGACCAGGCCGATCACCCGCTCGCGCGCGGTCGGGCCCTGCACGGCGATGATGGCCAGGTCTTCGCGCTCGGTGACGTCCACGTTGAACGCGGCCGCCTGCTCACGGATCCAGGCCAGGTCCTTTTCGCGGGTGGAGGCGTTGACCACCATGCGGAAGAAGTCGTCGGCCAGGTAGTACACGATCAGGTCGTCGATGACGCCGCCGCGCGGGTTGAGCATGCACGAATACAGCGCCTTGCCGGTGGCCTTCAGCTTGTCCACCGAATTGGCCAGCAGCGTGCGCAGGAACGGCTTGACCTGCTCACCGCGCAGGTCGACCACGGTCATGTGGCTGACGTCGAACATGCCCGCATCGGCGCGTACCAGGTGGTGCTCGTCCAGCTGCGAACCGTAATGGATGGGCATGTCCCAGCCACCGAAATCGACCATCTTTGCGCCGAGCGCGCGGTGGGTGTCGTTGAGAAGCGTCTTCTGGGTCATGACCGTTTTTCCGGGGGAATGAAGGCAAGACCGGCATTATCCCAGAACCGTCTTCACAACGCCTGCGGCGTTGCGTCAGACCGGCTGCACCTGCAGTGTCATGCCCTCCACCGCCACCACCCGCACCCGGGTGCCCGCCGGCAGATCCGGCCCGGCCACCACCCAGAACGCGTCGTCGATCTTGGCCCGGCCTTTGCCCGCCATGATGTCCTGGTCGATCACCACCACCCGCCCCACCAGCTGCTCTGCGCGGCGGTTCAACAGCGGCGTGTCGCTCTGCCGGTCGCGCCCCCGTCCCCAGTGCCGGTAGCACTGGATGGACACCACCGACAGCAGCACGAAGGCCACCACCTGCCACAGCAGAGGAATGCCGCCGAACACCGCTACCAGCACGAACACCGCCGCCGCACCGATGCCGATCCACAGCATGAAGGCGCCCGGTGCCAGCGCCTCGGCGGCGAACAGCACCAGCGCCAGCGCGCCCCACCCCACCACTTCCCAGCGCATCTCAGCCTCCTGCCCGCGGCGGGACGGCGCGCGGGGTTCGCTTGTCTTCCTGTTTGGCAAACGCCTCGCGCGCCAGCTCGGCAACGCCGGCGATCGAGCCGATGACGCCGCTGGCCTCCATCGGCATCAGCACCAGCTTCTGGTTCGGGGACGTGGCCAGCTCCTTGAACGCCTCCACGTACTTCTGCGCGATGAAGTAATTGATCGCCTGCACATCGCCCTGGGCGATGGCTTCGGACACCATCCGGGTCGCGTTGGCCTCGGCTTCGGCCGAACGTTCGCGGGCTTCGGCATCGCGGAACGCGGCCTCCTTGCGGCCCTCGGCCTCGAGCACGGCGGCCTGCTTCTCGCCTTCGGCGCGCAGGATCTCCGACTGCCGCGAGCCCTCGGCCTCCAGGATCTGCGCACGCTTTTCGCGCTCGGCCTTCATCTGCCGCGCCATCGCATCAAGCAGGTCGCGCGGCGGCTGGATGTCGCGGATCTCGATGCGGTTGACCTTCACGCCCCACGGGTTGGTCGCGTGATCGACCACGTTCAGCAGCTTGGCGTTGATCACCTCGCGCTGGCTGAGCGATTCATCCAGGTCCATCGAGCCGATCACGGTGCGGATGTTGGTCTGCACCAGCGCGATCATCGCCACCTCCAGCACCGACACCTCGTAGGCCGCCTTGGAGGCGTCCAGCACCTGGAAGAACACCACCCCGTCCACGCGCACCGCCGCGTTGTCCTTGGTGATCACTTCCTGGCCGGGGACGTCCAGCACCTGCTCCATCATGTTCACCTTGCGCCCTACCCCGTACACGATGGGGATCAGGAAGTGCAGGCCGGGCGACATGGTGTGGGTGTAGCGGCCAAAGCGCTCGACTGTCCATTCGTACCCCTGCGGTACCATTCGCACCGCCTTGAACAGGATGACCACGGCGACGAAGGCCAACACCAGCGAAAACAGCACGGTCGGAAACATCAGCTTGCTCCTTTACCCCGGGGCGTGGCCCGGGCATGGCGACGCTGCAGCTACAGCCGGATCCGGCCCCGGAGGATGTCCCAGAACATCACCCAGTCGCCGGCGAAGGAATAGAACGGATAAAAGGCACGGAAGCTGGCGAAGCGGGACATGGCACGCCCTGCAGGACCGGATGACCGCAGCATAGCGCGTTACCCGGGTAGTGGCGGGGGGGGGGGGGGGGGGGGGCGCGCGGGGGGGGGCCCGCCCCCCCCCCCCCCCCCCCCCCCCCCCCAAACCCCCCCCCCCCCCGGCCGCCGGCGGCGCGCCGCGGCCCGCCGTCCGCCGCCGGCCGGCGCCGCGGCCGGC
>NZ_JBEPSF010000017.1:0-115178 GCF_040548725.1 Stenotrophomonas sp. 2619
AAGATGGTTGTCACCCTGATCAACCCGGTCGCCATGGACGAAGGCCTGCGCTTCGCGATTCGCGAAGGCGGCCGTACCGTCGGCGCCGGCGTGGTGTCGAAGATCCTGGCATAATCTGCTAGAATCTGCGCCCCGATGTTGCCTGGGTAGGGCATCGGGGCGTAATTAAATGGGAAAAGAGGCGCAGGACGCACCTCGTGTTCCCCGGACCAGGAAGGGTCGCGCCATTCAGGCAGTGTCAGCAGGTCCCCTGTTGACCGCCGCGTTGTATGCGCGCTATACTTTTTGTCTGGGCAGATCGGGAGACCGGTCTGCCTCGATTTTTGAGGTCTACGGAAAGATCTTGTCGCCGCACGGGAATGTGCGGCGTCTGCATTCAGGATATTCATGGGACAAGGCAACCCAGAGGCCTTGTCCGTCGCTCTTTTAACGAAGGAACCCACCGTCATGGCGGACCAAAAGATCCGGATTCGGCTGAAGGCGTTCGATCATCGTTTGATCGACCGTTCGGCCAGCGAGATCGTAGAAACGGCAAAGCGGACCGGCGCGCAAGTGCGTGGCCCGATCCCCCTGCCGACCAAGATCGAGCGTTACACCATTCTCGTTTCCCCGCACGTCGACAAGGACGCGCGTGACCAGTACGAGACCCGCACGCACAAGCGCGTGCTCGATATCGTTGACCCGAACGACAAGACCGTGGACGCGCTGATGAAGCTCGAACTGGCTGCCGGCGTCGACGTTCAGATCAAGCTGACCTGAGGACTACGACCATGACGAAGAAATATTCGTTGGGCTTCGTGGGCCGCAAGGCTGGCATGAGCCGCGTGTTCACCGAAGATGGCCAGGCCATCCCGGTAACCCTGATTGAAGCTACCCCGAACCGCATCGCGCAGATCAAGACCGTCGAATCCGACGGCTACAGCGCCGTGCAGGTGACCGTCGGCGCGCGTCGCGCTGCCCTGGTCAACAAGCCGGAAGCCGGTCACTTCGCCAAGGCGAAGGTCGACGCGGGCCGTGGCCTGTGGGAATTCCGCGTTGAAGACGCCCAGCTCGGCGATTTCGCCGTCGGTGGCGAAGTCAAGGCGGACATCTTTGAAGTCGGCCAGATCGTCGACGTCCAGGGTGTCACCAAGGGTAAGGGCTTCCAGGGCACCATCAAGCGCTACAACTTCCGTATGGGTGACGCTACCCACGGCAACTCGCTGTCGCATCGCGCGCCGGGTTCGCTGGGTCAGCGCCAGACGCCAGGTCGCGTGTTCCCGGGCAAGAAGATGTCCGGTCACATGGGCTCGGTGCAGCAGAGCACCCAGAACCTGGAAGTTGTCAAGGTCGACGTCGAGCGCGGTCTGATCGCGGTTCGCGGCGCCGTTCCGGGCGCGGCGGGTGGCGACGTGATCGTCCGTCCGGCGAGCAAGGCATAAGGAGAGATGACGATGGAACTCGTTATCACGGGTAGCAACAACAAGGTCTCGGTCTCCGACGCCGTGTTCGGTCGCGATTTCAGCGAAGATCTGGTTCACCAGGTCGTCGTCGCCTATCGCAACGCCGGCCGCGCCGGCACCAAGGCACAGAAGACTCGCTCTGAAGTGGCTGGTACCACCAAGAAGTCGAAGAAGCAGAAGGGCGGCGGCGCGCGTCATGGCGCACTGACGGCTCCGATCTTCGTCGGCGGCGGTGTCACCTTCGCGGCCAAGCCGCGCAGCTTCGAGCAGAAGGTCAATCGCAAGCAGTACCGTGCAGCCATGTGCGCGATCCTGTCCGAGCTGAACCGTCAGGGCCGTCTGACCATCGTGGAGTCCTTCGATGTCGAAGCGACCAACACGAAGGCTCTGATCGCCAAGCTGGCCGGCCTGGAAGTGGGCAAGCGTCCGCTGATCGTCACCGAAGATGCTTCCGAGCACCTGTACCTGTCGGCCCGCAACATTCCCTACGTGGAAGTGCGTGACGTGCAGGGCCTGGACCCGGTGTCGCTGGTCGGTGCCGACACGGTCGTCATCACCGCTGACGCGGTCAAGAAGGTCGAGGAGTGGCTGGCATGAGCGCCAACGAGAAAATCTTCAGCGTTCTTCGCGCTCCGCGAGTCTCCGAAAAGACCGCGCGCCTGCAGGAACATTCCAACCAGTATGTCTTTGAAGTGTCGAACGAAGCGACCAAGGCCGATGTAAAGGCCGCGGTTGAGCAGCTGTTCGATGTCAAGGTCGAGTCGGTCAACGTGCTGAACGTGAAGGGCAAGAACAAGTCCTTCCGTAACCGCACCGGCCGTCGCGGCGATTGGCGCAAGGCATACGTGCGTCTCGCCGATGGCCAGTCCATCGATGTAACGGCCAAGGCCTGAGGTACATCCCATGCCATTGATGAAATTCAAGCCCACTTCCCCCGGCCGCCGTTCGGCCGTGCGCGTGGTTACGCCCGATCTGCACAAGGGCGCACCGCACGCAGCGTTGCTGGAGCCGCAGAGCAAGTCCGGTGGTCGTAACCACCACGGCCGCATCACCACCCGTCACGTTGGTGGTGGCCACAAGCAGCACTACCGTGTCATCGACTTCAAGCGCAACAAGGAAGGCATTCCGGCGCGCGTGGAACGCATCGAATACGATCCGAACCGCACCGCCCATATCGCCCTGCTGTGCTACGTCGACGGCGAACGCCGCTACATCATCGCACCGAAGGGCCTGAAGGCCGGTGACCAGGTGATCGCGGGTTCGGATGCGCCGATCAAGACCGGTAACACGCTGCCGCTGCGCAACATCCCGGTCGGTACCACTGTCCACGGCATCGAACTGAAGCCGGGCAAGGGTGCCCAGATCGCACGTGCCGCCGGCGCCGCCGTGCAGCTCGTCGCTCGTGAAGGTATCTACGCCACCCTGCGCCTGCGCTCGGGTGAAATGCGTAAGGTGCCGGTCGAGTGCCGCGCCACCATCGGTGAAGTCGGTAACGACGAACACAACCTGGAAAAGCTGGGCAAGGCTGGCGCCAAGCGCTGGCGCGGTGTCCGCCCGACCGTTCGTGGTGCTGCCATGAACCCGGTTGACCATCCGCACGGTGGTGGTGAGGCGAAGGCCGGCCAGGGTAATCCGCATCCGGTCACCCCGTGGGGTGTTCCGACCAAGGGTTACAAGACGCGCAAGAACAAGCGCACCCAGCAATTCATCGTCCGCGATCGTAGGGGCTAATCGACCATGGCACGTTCACTCAAGAAGGGCCCGTTCGTCGATCACCACCTCGTCAAGAAGGTGGAGGCCGCTGCGGGTAGCAAGAAGCCGATCAAGACCTGGTCGCGCCGTTCGATGATCCTGCCGGAAATGGTAGGCATCACCATCGCCGTTCATAACGGCAAGAACCACGTTCCGGTGCTCGTCAACGAGAACATGGTCGGCCACAAGCTCGGCGAATTTGCCATCACCCGGACCTTCAAGGGTCACGGTGGTGACAAGAAGTCGGGCAAGTAAGGAGAGATGACAATGGAAGCGAAAGCAATCCTGCGCTCCGCGCGCATCTCTGCGCAGAAAGCCCGCCTGGTCGCTGACCAGGTGCGCGGCCTGCCGGCCGAGCGTGCGGTCAACCTGCTGAAGTTTTCGGACAAGAAGGCTGCCCACCTGATCAAGAAGGTGGTGGAGTCGGCTATCGCAAATGCCGAGAACAACCAGGGCGCCGACGTCGACGAGCTGAAGGTTCAGACCATCATGGTAGATGAAGGTCCGACCCTGAAGCGTTTCATGGCGCGGGCGAAAGGCCGCGGCACCCGCATCCTCAAGCGCACCAGCCACATCACTGTGGTTGTGGGCGCCGGCAAGTAAGCGGAAAGGAAAACACCATGGGTCATAAAGTTCATCCGATTGGTATCCGCCTCGGTATTTCCAAGGACTGGAACTCCAAGTGGTACGCCAACAAGGGCGAGTTCGCTGGTTACCTGGCGGCCGACCTGAAGGTGCGGGAAATGCTGCGCAAGAAGCTTGCGCAGGCCGGCATCAGCAAGATCCTTATCGAGCGTCCGGCAAAGACCGCTCGCGTGACGATCCACACCGCCCGTCCGGGCGTGGTGATCGGCAAGCGCGGTGAGGACATCGAAAAGCTGCGTAAGGAAGTGAGCGAGATGATGGGCGTTCCGGCGCACATCAACGTCACCGAAGTGCGCAAGCCCGAGCTGGACGCACAGCTGGTTGCCGAGTCGATCGCGCAGCAGCTGGAGCGTCGCATCATGTTCCGCCGCGCCATGAAGCGCTCGGTCGGCAACGCGATGCGCCTGGGTGCCCTGGGCATCAAGGTCAACGTGGGTGGCCGCCTCAACGGTGCAGAAATCGCCCGTTCGGAGTGGTACCGCGAAGGCCGCGTGCCGCTGCACACGCTGCGTGCCGACATCGACTATGGCTTCGCTGAAGCCAAGACGACCTACGGCATCATCGGCATCAAGGTCTGGATCTACAAGGGCGAGGTTTTCGATTTCTCCCAGGTTGGCCAGGAAAAGCAGGACGATTCCCCGCGCAACGATCGTAACGATCGCGGCGACCGCGGTGACCGTCAGCGCCCGGCTCGTGAAGCGAGGTAACGGCAATGTTGCAACCCAAGCGAACCAAATACCGCAAGGTACACAAGGGCCGTAACGATGGCCTGAGCTGGAGCGCCAACGCTGTCAGCTTCGGCGAATACGGCCTGAAGGCAACCGCTCATGGTCAGCTGACCGCGCGTCAGATCGAAGCGGCTCGCCGCTCGATCAGCCGCTACGTCAAGCGCGGCGGCAAGATGTGGATCCGAGTGTTCCCCGACAAGCCGATCACCAAGAAGCCCATCGAAGTTCGAATGGGTTCTGGTAAGGGCAACGTGGAGTACTGGGTAGCCCAGATCCAGCCCGGCCGCATGATCTATGAAATTGAAGGTGTGGATGAAAGCGTGGCTCGCGAGGCGTTCCGCCTGGCAGCTGCCAAGCTCTCCGTGACCACCACCTTCGTGACCCGGACGGTGATGTAATGGATATCAAACAACTTCGCGAAAAGTCGGCTGACGATCTGAAGGCCCACCTGACCGACCTGCGTAAGGAGCAGTTCTCGCTCCGTATGCAGCAGGTTACTGGCCAGCTGCCGAAGACTCACGAAACCCGCCGGGTCCGCCGCGAGATTGCTCGCGTCAAGACCCTGCTCGGCAGCACCAAGTAAGGATGGCCGCGATGAGCGACAATACTGAAAACAAAGCGCTGCGCACGGTCGAAGGCCGTGTCGTCAGCAACAAGATGGACAAGACGGTCACCGTGTTGGTGGAACGCCTGGTCAAGCACGCCCTGTACGGCAAGTACATCAAGCGTTCGACCAAGCTGCACGCCCACGACGCCGACAACGCCTGCAACGAAGGCGATGTCGTCCGCGTGACCGAGATTGCTCCGATGTCCAAGACCAAGAACTGGCGCGTGGTGGAAGTCATCACGCGTGCGGCTGAATAAGGAGATCTGAATCATGATCCAGATGCAGAGCTACCTCGAGGTCGCGGACAATTCCGGTGCCAAGGAAGTGATGTGCATCAAGGTGCTGGGCGGCTCCAAGCGTCGCTACGCCCACATCGGTGACATCATCAAGGTCACCGTGAAGGATGCGATCCCGCGCGGCAAGGTCAAGAAGGGTGAAGTGTTCGACGCCGTCGTGGTGCGTACCCGCAAGGGTGTGCGTCGCGCCGACGGTTCGCTGATCCGTTTTGACGCCAACGCCGCGGTCCTGCTCAACAACAAGCAAGAGCCGATCGGCACCCGCATCTTCGGACCGGTGACGCGTGAACTTCGTACCGAGAAGTTCATGAAGATCGTCTCGCTCGCTCCCGAAGTGCTGTGAGCGACAGGAGATAATCATGGCTAACCGTATCAAGAAGGGCGACCAGGTCGTCGTCAACACCGGCAAGGACAAGGGCAAGCAGGGCGAAGTCGTCCGCGTCGACGGCGATCGTGTGATCGTCGCCAACGTGAACATCGTCAAGCGCCACACCAAGCCGAACCCGCAGGCAGGCGTTGCCGGCGGCGTGGTCGAGCGTGAAGCGTCGATCCATATCTCCAACGTGAATGTGCTGAACCCGGCTTCGGGCAAGGGCGAACGCGTTGGTTTCAAGGTGCTGGAGGATGGACGCAAACTGCGTGTGTTCCGCTCCAGCGGTGAGGCGCTCGACGCCTGAGGATGCGCTGATGAATACCCGTCTCGAAAAGTTCTACAAGGAAGAAGTGGTGCCGGCGCTGATGAAGCAGTTCGGCTACACCAATCCGATGCAGGTTCCGAAGCTGGTCAAGGTCACCCTGAACATGGGTGTCGGCGAAGCAGCCACGAACAAGAAGATCCTGGAAAATGCCGTCGCCGACATGGCCAAGGTCTCCGGCCAGAAGCCGATCGTGACCAAGTCCCGCGTCTCGGTGGCTTCGTTCAAGATCCGCGATGGTTGGCCGATCGGCTGCAAGACCACGCTGCGTCGTGAAAAGATGTATGAGTTCCTGGACCGCCTGATCAACATCTCGCTGCCGCGCGTGCGCGACTTCCGTGGTGTCTCGGGTCGTTCCTTCGACGGTCGCGGCAACTTCAACATGGGTGTGAAGGAACAGATCATCTTCCCGGAAATCGACTTCGACGCTGTCGACGCGATCCGCGGCATGGATATCGCCATCACCACCACCGCCAAGACCGACGCGGAAGCGAAGGCGCTGCTCGCAGCGTTCAAGTTCCCGTTCCGTAACTGATACGTCGAGGAAACCGAAATGGCAAAGACCTCCATGGTCAACCGCGATCTGAAGCGCGCCAAGCTGGCCGTCAAGTTCGCTGGCAAGCGTGAAGAGCTGAAGAAGATCATCTCCAGCCCGACCGCTTCCTACGCCGACAAGGCCGACGCTGTCGTGAAGTTGCAGAAGCTGCCGCGCGATTCGTCGCCGAGCCGCCACCGCAACCGTTGCGAACTGTCCGGCCGCCCGCGTGGCGTCTACAGCAAGTTCGGCCTCGGCCGCAACAAGCTGCGCGAAGCCACCATGCGTGGCGACGTGCCGGGCCTGCGCAAGGCCAGCTGGTAAGGGATTCGTCCCGGAACCTGCCCCGCATCCCCTGGATGTGGGGCAGGGGGACCGACCGGTTGTTCAGGTTTGTTCCCAATTAAGGAGTCCGACGCAAGTCGGGCTCTTTTTGCCGTATACTCCCGCGTCTTGCTCCGTCACAGGGGCTGGCGCAGAGCGGACCGTTGGTCCGCTGAACAGGTAACAAGGGTTCTGGCCCATCCCAGGAACACAGCAAGATTTTCGCGAAAGCGGATATCGGTGCACTCAAAGGTATCGACTATGAGCATGACTGATCCCATCGCCGACCTGCTGGTACGCATCAAGAATGCGGCCGCGGTAGGCAAGCAGACGGTGAAGGCACCGTCCTCCAAGATCAAGGTTGCAATCGCAGAAGTGTTGAAGGCCGAAGGCTACATCACCGACCTGCGCGTGACCAAGATCGAGAACAACAAGGCCGAGCTTGAAATCGTCCTGAAGTATTTCGAAGGCAAGCCGGTTATCGAGACCCTGAAGCGCTTCTCGCGTTCGGGCCTGCGCCAGTACCGTGGCAAGTCTGAGCTGCCGAAGGTCCTCAACGGCCTGGGCATCTCCATCATCTCCACCTCCAAGGGCATCATGACTGATGCGCAGGCGCGCCAGTTGGGCGTCGGCGGCGAAGTCCTGTGCTTCGTGGCCTAAGGCGAGAAGGAACCAACTATGTCCCGCGTAGCCAAGAAGCCGGTCAACCTGCCCAAGGGCGTTGAACTGAACATCCAGCCGGAATCCGTCAGCGTGAAGGGCCCCAAGGGCACCCTGTCGCTGCCCAAGGTTGCTGGCGTTGAAATCACCGTCGACAACGGCGTGGCCACCCTGGCCGCCAATGACGAGAGCCTGATCGCACTGACCGGTACCGTGCGCGCCATCCTGGCCAACATGGTCAAGGGCGTCACCGACGGTTTCGAGCGCAAGCTCGAGCTGGTCGGCGTGGGTTACCGCGCCGCGATGCAGGGCAAGGACCTGAGCCTGTCGCTCGGTTTCTCGCACCCGATCGTGTTCGTGGCCCCGGAAGGCATCACCATCACCACCCCGACCCAGACCGAAGTGCTGGTCCAGGGCGCTGACAAGCAGCAGGTTGGTGAAGTGGCTGCCAAGATCCGTGGCTACCGTCCGCCGGAGCCCTACAAGGGCAAGGGTGTGAAGTACGCCGGCGAAGTCATCATTCGTAAGGAAGCCAAGAAGGCCTAATCAGGCGCGGGAACTTCCACGGGAACCCGGCGGTCAATCGCTGGGTTCCTCAAAGCAAAAGCCCGCTTCACTTCAGCTTTCAAGGAACTCAAATCATGAGCATCAACAAGAACATCGCCCGCCTGCGTCGCGCCAAGTCGACCCGTGCACACATCCGCGTTCTCGGCGTGCCGCGTCTGTCGGTGCTGCGCACCGGTCAGCACCTGTACGCCCAGGTCTTCACCGCCGATGGCTCCAAGGTGCTGGCCGCTGCCAACACCACCCAGGCCGACGTCAAGGAAGGCCTGAAGAACGGCAAGAACAGCGACGCCGCCGCCAAGGTGGGCAAGCTGGTCGCCGAGCGCGCCAAGGCTGCGGGCATCGAGAAGGTCGCTTTCGACCGCTCGGGCTACCGCTACCACGGCCGCATCAAGGCACTGGCCGACGCAGCCCGCGAAGGCGGCCTGCAGTTCTAAGGGATTCGGGGGCAGGGCACAGCCCTGCCTCCACCTGCCTGCCGGCGCGGGTTGCGCCGGGCGACGTCCTTCTTCTGCAGGGACGAACGATTCACCGCACCACTTCACAGCTATAAGCGGCCTCGAGCCGTACATACTCAATCAATCAAGGAATCAACATGGCAGAAGAACGTCAGCAGCGGGGTCGCGATCGCGACCGTAACCGCGAAGAGAAAGTCGACGACGGCATGATCGAAAAGCTGGTCGCGGTCAACCGCGTCAGCAAGACCGTCAAGGGTGGTCGTCAGTTCACCTTCACCGCACTGACCGTGGTCGGTGATGGCGCAGGCAAGGTCGGTTTCGGCTATGGCAAGGCGCGCGAAGTGCCGGTCGCCATCCAGAAGTCGATGGAGCAGGCCCGCAAGAACCTGGCCGACGTCGATCTGAACAACGGCACCCTGTGGCACCCGGTGAAGTCCGGCCACGGCGCAGCCCGCGTGTTCATGATGCCGGCCTCGGAAGGTACGGGTGTCATCGCCGGTGGTGCCATGCGCGCCGTGCTGGAAGCCGTTGGCGTCAAGAACGTGCTGGCCAAGGCCGTTGGTTCGCGCAACCCGATCAACCTGGTTCGCGCCACGTTGAAGGGTCTGAGCGAAATGCAGTCGCCGGCCCGCATCGCGGCCAAGCGCGGCAAGAAGGTAGAGGATCTCAACCATGGCTAATGACACCACCAAGACCGTCAAGGTCCGTCTGGTTCGCGGCCTGCGTGGTGCCCAGGCGCGTCATCGCCTGTCGGTGCGTGCGCTGGGTCTGGGCAAGCTCAACGATGTCCGTGAACTGAAGGACAGCCCGCAGGTTCGCGGTCTGATCAACAAGGTCCACTACCTCGTCAAGGTTGAGGAATAATCCAATGACCATGCATCTGAATGAATTGAGCCCGGCACCGGGCGCTCGTAAAGAGCGTACCCGCGTCGGTCGTGGTATCGGCTCCGGCCTGGGCAAGACCTGCGGCCGCGGCCACAAGGGTTCGTTCGCCCGTAAGGGTGGCGGCAAGATCAAGGCGGGCTTCGAAGGCGGCCAGACCCCCATGCAGCGTCGTCTGCCGAAGGTCGGTTTCCGTTCCAAGATTGCCAAGGACACCGCTGAAGTCCTGTCCTACCAGCTGGAACGCCTGGAAGCCGGCGAGATCGACTTTGCCGCGCTGCGCGCTGCCAAGCTGGTCCCGAGCTCCGCAAAGCGTGCCAAGATTGTCATGAAGGGCGACGTCACCAAGGCGTTCACCCTGAAGGGCGTCGCTGCAACGGCCAGTGCCAAGGCCGCGATCGAAGCTGCCGGCGGCAGCGTACAGGAGTAAGACATGGCGCAAGCTGGCATTGGTAACCTCGGCGGCGGGCTCGGCAAGTTCACGGAACTTCGCCAGCGTCTGCTGTTCGTCATCGGGGCATTGATCGTCTATCGCATCGGCTGTTATGTGCCGGTGCCGGGCGTGAATCCCGATGCCATGCTTGCGCTCATGCAGGCGCAGGGCGGCGGCATCGTGGACATGTTCAACATGTTCTCGGGCGGCGCCCTGCACCGTTTCAGCATTTTTGCGCTGAACGTGATGCCGTACATCTCGGCGTCCATCGTGATGCAGCTGGCGGTCCATATCTTCCCGGCATTGAAGGCAATGCAGAAGGAAGGTGAGTCGGGCCGTCGCAAGATCACCCAATATTCCCGCATCGGGGCCGTGTTGCTGGCCGTGGTGCAGGGCGGCAGCATCGCGCTGGCGCTGCAGAACCAGCTGTCGCCGAGCGGCGCGCCGGTTGTGTACGCCCCGGGCATGGGCTTCGTGCTCACCGCCATCGTTGCGCTGACCGCCGGTACGATCTTCCTGATGTGGGTTGGCGAGCAGGTCACCGAGCGTGGCATCGGCAACGGCGTCTCGCTGATCATCTTCGCCGGCATCGTGGCCGGCCTGCCGGGCGCGGTCATCCACACCGTGGAAGCCTACCGCGACGGCAACATGAGCTTCATCGCGCTGCTCCTGATCGTGCTGGTGGTGCTGGCCTTCACCTACTTCGTGGTGTTCGTCGAGCGTGGCCAGCGTCGGATCACGGTGAACTACGCGCGCCGCCAGGGCGGTCGCAACGCGTACATGAACCAGACCTCGTTCCTGCCGCTGAAGCTGAACATGGCGGGCGTGATCCCGGCCATCTTCGCCTCGTCGATCCTGGCGTTCCCGACCACCCTGGCCATGTGGTCCGGCCAGGCCAGTTCGGCCACCTGGCTGCAGAAGGTGGCCAACGCGCTGGGTCCGGGCGAGCCGCTGCACATGATCGTGTTCGCCGCGCTGATCACCGGTTTCGCGTTCTTCTATACCGCGCTGGTGTTCAACTCGCAGGAAACCGCCGACAACCTGAAGAAGTCGGGCGCGCTGATTCCGGGCATCCGTCCGGGCAAGGCGACGGCCGACTATGTCGACGCCGTGCTGACCCGCCTGACCGCCGCCGGTTCGCTGTACCTGGTGATCGTCTGCCTGCTGCCGGAAATCATGCGCACCCAGCTGGGCGCGTCGTTCTACTTCGGCGGCACCTCGCTGCTGATCGTGGTGGTGGTGGTGATGGACTTCATTGCGCAGATCCAGGCGCACCTGATGTCGCACCAGTACGAGAGCCTGCTGAAAAAGGCCAACCTGAAGGGCGGCAATCGCGGCGGTTTTGCCCGCGGCTGATAAGCCTGTTACACTTTCGTCTTCCTGACGTGATGGTCCTCCGCTTCGCGGACCTGGCCACACAAACGAAGGGCGGCCCCCGCAGCGGTTCCGGGTGGGGGTGAGATCGGGTGGTCCCGCGCGGGAGTAGCGCGGGCGTCACCGGGAAGGGCACCAAGGTGCCATTTCCTGGGGTCAACCTGATCCGGCGCCGGAGCCTGGGCACACTCCCTGGGCCAAGTTCGTGAAACCTTGTGTTTCACGGGCTTCCAAGTAAACCGGAACCTTGTTAGTATCGCTAGTTCACTTTTTTGATCCATCCTGCCGGATTGGCGCGCCCCATGGTGCGCTGTCGGCCATCACTCAGCTGGAGAACCGCGTCATGGCGCGTATTGCAGGCGTCAACCTGCCAGCCCAGAAGCACGTCTGGGTCGGGTTGCAAAGCATTTACGGCATCGGCCGTACCCGTTCGAAGAAGGTCTGCGACGCCGCAGGCGTTACCTCGACCACCAAGATCCGCGATCTGTCGGAGCCGGAAATCGAGCGTCTTCGTCTCGAAGTCGGCAAGTACATCGTGGAAGGCGATCTGCGCCGTGAAATCGGTATCGCGATCAAGCGCCTGATGGATCTGGGCTGCTACCGCGGTCTGCGTCACCGTCGCGGTCTTCCGCTGCGTGGCCAGCGCACCCGTACCAACGCCCGCACCCGCAAGGGCCCGCGCAAGGCGATCAGGAAGTAAGGGACCTAAGAAATGGCTAAGCCCGTCGCTAAGACCAAGAAGAAGATCAAGCGCGTCGTCACTGACGGCGTCGCCCACGTCCACGCTTCTTTCAACAACACCATCGTGACCATCACCGACCGTCAGGGCAACGCTCTGTCGTGGGCGACCTCCGGTGGCGCTGGCTTCCGCGGTTCGCGCAAGTCCACCCCGTTCGCTGCCCAGGTGGCTGCCGAGAAGGCCGGCCGTGCCGCGCTCGACTACGGCGTCAAGTCCCTGGAAGTCCGCATCAAGGGCCCGGGTCCGGGTCGTGAGTCGGCCGTGCGCTCGCTGAACAACGTGGGCTACAAGATCACCAACATCATCGACGTGACGCCAATCCCGCACAACGGGTGCCGTCCGCCGAAGAAGCGTCGCGTCTAAAGGAGCGATAAGAAATGGCTCGTTATATCGGTCCTACCTGTAAGCTCGCCCGCCGCGAAGGCGCCGACCTTTCCCTCAAGAGCCCGGCGCGTGCGCTGGACTCCAAGTGCAAGCTGGAGCAGAAGCCCGGCCAGCACGGCGCCACTGCCCGTAAGGGCAAGCTGTCCGACTACGCTACCCAGCTGCGCGAAAAGCAGAAGGTCAAGCGTATCTACGGTCTGCTGGAGCGTCAGTTCCGCAACTACTACAAGAAGGCCTCGACCAAGAAGGGCAACACCGGCGAGAACCTCCTGCAGCTGCTGGAAACCCGCCTGGACAACGTTGTCTACCGCATGGGCTTCGCTGTGACCCGTCCGGCTGCCCGTCAGCTGGTCTCGCACCGCGGTGTCACCGTGAACGGCAAGTCGGTCAACCTGGCTTCTTACCAGGTCAAGGCTGGCGACGCTGTTGCGCTGTCCGAGAAGGCTGCCAAGCAGCTGCGCGTTCAGGAAGCCCTGACCGTGTCGGCCACGCACGACCTGCGTCCGTCGTGGGTTGAAGTGGATTCCGGCAAGTTCGCCGGCATCTTCAAGGCGGTTCCGGATCGTGCGGACCTGCCTGCGGATATCAACGAAGCGCTGATCGTCGAGTTGTATTCGAAGTAATTCACATTGGAGAATCCCCGGCGACGGCCGGGGATTCACTAGGAGAACCCGCAACATGACGGTTACCGCCAACCAGGTTCTGCGTCCTCGCGGTCCGCAGATCGAACGCCTTACCGACACCCGCGCCAAGGTCGTTATCGAACCCTTGGAGCGTGGTTACGGGCATACGCTGGGCAATGCCCTGCGTCGCGTGCTGCTGTCGTCCATCCCGGGCTTCGCCATCACGGAAGTTGAGATCGACGGCGTGCTGCACGAGTACACCACCCTTGAAGGCTTGCAGGAGGACGTGCTTGAAGTCCTGCTCAACCTGAAGGACGTGGCGATCCGTATGCATACCGGTGACAACGCAACCGTGTCGCTGTCCAAGCAGGGTCCGGGTGTCGTGACTGCTGCCGATATCAAGGTCGATCACAACGTCGAGATCCTCAACAACGACCATATCATTTGCCACCTGACCAAGGACACGGCAATCAATATGCGTTTGAAGGTCGAGCGTGGTTTCGGCTACCAGCCGGCGGCCGCGCGTCGTCGTCCGGATGAAGAAACCCGTGCCATCGGTCGTCTGGTCCTGGACGCCTCGTTCTCGCCGGTCCGTCGCGTCGCCTATTCGGTGGAAGCGGCCCGCGTTGAACAGCGTACCGATCTGGACAAGCTGGTGCTGGACATCGAAACCAACGGCACGATCGATGCCGAGGAAGCCGTGCGCACTGCCGCGGATATCCTCAGCGATCAGCTGTCGGTCTTCGGTGACTTCACCCACCGCGACCGCGGTGCAGCCAAGCCGGCCAACAACGGCGTGGATCCGGTGCTGCTGCGCCCGATCGACGATCTGGAATTGACCGTTCGCTCGGCCAACTGCCTGAAGGCAGAGAGCATTTACTACATCGGCGATCTGATCCAGAAGACCGAAGTGGAACTGCTCAAGACCCCGAACCTCGGCAAGAAGTCGCTGACCGAGATCAAGGAAGTCCTCGCACAGCGCGGTCTTTCGCTCGGCATGAAGCTGGAGAACTGGCCGCCGGCCGGTGTCGCCCAGCACGGCATGCTCGGCTGATCCAGCGCTACGCAAGATGCTTGACCCCGCACCTTCGGGTGCGGGGGCTTTACCCGCAGTACCTCGCATCGACAGGCCCATAGCCTGCGGTGACGGTCGGCCAGGAGGGCCGGCATCGGACCAACCGCAGTCCAAGCAGCAACGCCAGGATGGCGACAGCGATACCCAACCGATCCAACATTCAATCAAGGAATCACGTCCATGCGTCACATGAAGTCCGGCCGCAAGTTCAACCGCACCAGCGCCCACCGCGAAGCTATGTTCAAGAACATGGCCGCCTCGCTGTTCAAGCACGAGCTGATCAAGACCACGCTGCCGAAGGCCAAGGAACTGCGCCGCGTCGCCGAGCCGCTGATCACCCTGGCCAAGGTCGACTCCGTCGCCAACCGTCGTCTGGCCTTCGCCCGTCTGCGTGACAACGAAGCCGTGGGCAACCTGTTCACCATCCTGGGCCCGCGCTACGCGACCCGTCCGGGTGGCTACCTGCGTCTGCTGAAGTGCGGCTTCCGCGCTGGCGACAACGCTCCGATGGCCTACGTCGAACTGGTCGACCGTCCGGCTGCCGTGGCTGAAGCCGTCGAAGAATAATCGACGCGCAACACCCGTAATTCGGTGAAGAACCCGGCCTTGTGCCGGGTTTTTCCGTTTCTGGGGTAGGGGTTTCTTGGTGTGTTGATCAACGGCAACGGTCAGGCGCATCGCGTACTACGGTGGGGCGCTGGTGTGGGTGGGTCTACGGGACACGCCGCAAGTCCCGCTCCGCGGCCCGGCCGAGCCGCTGGCGGCTGTGCGTTCGGACGCATGCGAGGCAGTGCCTCGCAAGCAATGCGCCCTCACCCGTGTGGGCTCCGTCGCGCCATCCATGGCGCTCAGGGTCCCGTAGACCCACCCACACCAGCGCCTGGACAGTTGGTCGGTGCGCATGGGAAGGGCCGAGCCATGCACCTCAACCCCAGCGCGCGTTTGCGCCAGCGGACGTGCAGCCAATCACGTTGCTCGATAGCTTGCTGTTCAATTGCCTGCGGCACCAGCGAACTGTCAGGCGGCGGTTCGGGTGGGTTGGCGGGACCCTGAGCCGCATGGGTCCGACGCATGCGTCGGACGGGCTGGGCAGGACGCCCAGCCCCGCCCTTGCCGAGTGCGCAGGATTGCGCACTCGCGCAAGCGGCGACGGAGCCTCCAGGGACGGATTCACGGCGTGTCCCGCCAATCCACCCGTACCGACGCCCCTTCCGGGGCAAGGAGTCAAAGGCATTCGCTCTTGCTGTCGGGTCACAGCCAAGATCTCAAACGTCAACAGAACACGCTGTCTGGTCCAGCGGGCCGATAGCCGGTAGGTCGGTACGGGTCGGGGCCTGCGGCGCCCTGTTAATCTTGGCGCCTTGCACGTTCACGAGTGTTGCCAATGAATCCACTGCGCTGGAATTACCGCGCCCAGTTCCTGCTGGGGTTCCTGATCTGCGCCGGGCTGCTCGCCTATGCGATCTTCCTGCAGCTGAAGATCGGGTTGGAGCCGTGCCCGTTGTGCATCTTCCAGCGCCTGGCGTTCGCCGCGCTCGGCCTGCTGTTCCTGATTGGCGCCCTGCATGGCCCGCGCGAGCGTGCCGGCCGTGGCACCTATGGCGTGCTGGCCTTCATCGCTGCGGCCGTCGGGATGGGCATTGCCGGGCGCCACGTCTACGTGCAGCTGCTGCCCAAGGACATGGGGTCGAGCTGTGGCCCGCCGCTGGCCTTCCTCAGCGAAACCATGGGCCCGCTCGAAGTGTTCCGCACCGTGCTGACCGGCACCGGTGATTGCGGCAACATCGACTGGCGTTTCCTCGGCCTCACCATGCCCATGTGGAGCCTGGTGTGGTTCGTGCTGCTGGCCGGCTGGGCGCTGTACGCCTCGTTACGCACGCGCCGCGCCTGATCCTGCGCATCCCGGGCCCGCCGGCGCACGGCCGGCGGACCGGGTAGCCGCTTAGAAGTCCTGCTGCAGGCTCAGGTAGGCACCACGGCGCGGCCCCCACTGCGGCGCGAACACCCCGATGCCGCCGCCGTCGCGCAGCTGGTAGCTGCGGTCCAGTGCGTTGACCAGCGCCAGCTGCGCGTGCAGCGGGTGTCCGCTGTCGGCGTTGAAATCGTGCGCCGCACTCAGGTTCACCTGCAGGTAGGACGGCAGCTCACCGCCGTTGGGCACGCCTTCGATATCCGAGCGCAGCCCACTGCCGAACACATAGTTCGCGCCCACCCGGTTGTGGCCGGCGAAGGCGTAGCTCACCCCGCCCGAGGAGGTCAGCTTCTGGTCGTGGTCCAGGTGGATCCAGTTGTCCTGCACGTAGGCCAGTGCCTCCGGGTCCAGGTTGTACTGGCCGGTGATCACCTGCTTGCCCATCGCCTTGTTGTAGGCCGCATTGACGTAGGCGCTCAGCGGGCCACGGCTGTAGTCCGCGCTGAACTCCACCCCGTGGATGTGGCCGCGGCGGTAGTTGAAGGTGGAGTAGATGTAGGCCGCGCCGAACTGGCCTTCGTCCTGCAGGCGAGCCACCTTGCGGTCGTAGGCGTCCAGGCCCAGGGTCAGGTGCTCGCCGACCTGCTGGGAGATCCCCACGTCGTAATAGTCGCTGCGCTCGGACAGCGGCGTGGTGCTGCCGATGGCCGGCTGCGCATTGGTGGTGCCGTCGTACAGCGCGATGTCGCTGCCGGCCACCAGCTCACTGGCCGGGGGCGTGAAGTAGCGCGAGTAGCCCGCGTGCACGGTCGTGCTGTCGGTGGCGTTCCAGACCACGCCCAGGCGCGGGCTAAGCTGGCCTTCGGTGCCGCCGAAGGCCCGGTAGCGGTCGCCGCGCAGGCCGTAGTTGAGCGTCCAGTCGGTGCCGAGGCGCCATTCGTCCTGCACGTACAGCGCGGTGGTGCTGGCGTGGAAGGCGCTGGCGTCGGGGATCACACGGGGCGTGGTGCTGGCCTGGTTGCCGTCCGCATCGACCGGGAACACCCAGGCGGTACTGCCCGCCCGCGCACGCTCGCTGTTGCCGTACAGGCCGTAACGCAGGGTGTGGTTGTCGCCCAGCGGGGTGGAGAAGTCGGCCTGCACGGTGGAGGCGCGGTTGCTGCGCTGCACCTGCGAGGCCACTCCGCTGAAGACCAGGTCGCCGGCCACGTCCGGGTTGAACGCCAGGTCGCTGTACCGTTGCCCGGCCGAGACCTGGTAGGCGGTGTCGCCCAACGTGCCCTGCAGCACCAGCATGCCGAAGCGGGTGGTCTCGCGCTGGGTCTCGTCCAGCTGTGCCGAGTCCTGCCCGGCGGTATCCAGGTAGCCGAACTGCGGCGCCTGGCCGGGGTTGGTCGGGATCTGGAAGCGGTTGTTGGCGAACCCGGCGAACAGGCTCAGCCGGGTGCTGTCGTTGACCAGGTAGGTGAGGTCGGCGAACGCCTTGCCCTGGTGGGTGTCGTCATGATCGGGCCGGCGCGACGCGGTCGGGTTCTCCAGGCCCACCTGGTTCTGGTTGTAGTTGCCGGTCAGGTACCAGCTCCAGCGGCCCTGGCTGCCCCACCAGGAGGCGTTGGGGTTGAGCGTGCCGAACGACCCGGTGGTGAGGCCGGCGCTGCCGCCATTGCCCAGCTCGGCGCCGCTGCGGGTGGTGATGTCCACCACGGCGGCGGTGCGCTCGCCGAACTGGGCCGGCAGCGCGCCATCCATCAGGCGGATGCTCTTGATCGTGCGCGCGTCCAGGGTCTGGCCGAAGCCGGAGATCGATTCGGGCAGCAGGACCCCGTTGAGGCGGTACTGCAGGTTGGCGTGGTCACCCCGCACGTGGACCCCGCCGTAGCTGTCCTGGACCACGCCAGGGGCCTGCAGGAGCACTTGGCTGAGCGGGGCCGACGCGCCCAGCGGCTGCTTCTGGATGTCCTCGGCGGTGATCTGGTACTGGCTGCTGCCGATGTCGGGTGACAGCGTGTTGCGGGCCTGGTCGAGCTGGGCACTGACGGTGACCGCATCCAGGTCGGTGACGGCGGGCGTGGCGGGCGCGTCGGCCAGCGCGGGCAAGCTGGTGACGGCAAGGGCGAAGGCAATGGCGGCGGTGAGCGCAGAGGGCTTCATGGGGGCAGGCGTTTGGCTGGGCAGGGAAGGGGGTGCCGGCCTGGCAGTGTTACTCCGTAACAAATCATGCGCCTGTCCGCTGGTCCTTGGGCATGCCGTTCGTGGCCGATCGCGCTGGCCGTTTTCCGGCGTTCAGCTGCCGCCGCCGGGCGCGTGGTGCTTTGCGTGGGCGGCGCGCTCTGCGACCATGGCCGGTCCCCACCCCCTCCCGGAAGTCCGTGATGAGCCCGTCCGCCCCGCCCGTAGCCGATCCTGTCGCGACCGATGTCGATACCGCCTGGTCGCCGGAAAGCTGGCGCGGCAAGCCCGCGCTGCAGATGCCGACCTATCCCGACCCGCTGGCACTGGACGCGTCCCTGCACGAGCTCAAGCGGCTGCCGCCGCTGGTCACCTCCTGGGAAATCCTGGCGCTCAAGCAGCAGCTGGCCGATGCGCAGGAGGGCAAGCGCTTCCTGCTGCAGGGCGGTGACTGCGCCGAGAACTTCAGCGACTGCGAATCCACCACCATTTCCAACCGGCTCAAGGTGCTGCTGCAGATGAGCTTGGTGATGGTGCATGGCATGCGCAAGCCGGTAATCCGGGTGGGCCGCTTCGCCGGCCAGTACGCCAAGCCGCGTTCGGCCGATACCGAAACCCGCGACGGCGTGACCCTGCCCAGCTACCGCGGCGATGTGATCAACGCACCGGAGTTCACCGAAGCGGCGCGCTTGCCCGATCCGCGCCGGATGCTGCAGGCCCATGCGCATTCGGCGATGACCATGAACTTCGTGCGGGCGCTGATCGACGGCGGCTTCGCCGACCTGCACCACCCCGAATACTGGAACCTGGACTGGGTGCAGCATTCGCCGCTGGCCGCCGACTACCAGAAGATGGTCGCGTCGATCGGCGACGCGGTGCACTTCATGGAGACGCTGGCCGGGGTGCGCGTGCACAACCTCAACCGGATCGATTTCTACACCTCGCACGAAGCGCTGCTGCTGCCCTACGAACAGGCGCTGACCCGCCAGGTGCCGCGCCAGCAGGGCTGGTTGAACCTGAGCACGCATTACCCGTGGATCGGCATGCGCACCGCCGCGCTCGACGGCGCGCACGTGGAATACCTGCGCGGCGTGCGCAATCCGATTGCGATCAAGGTGGGCCCGTCGGTGCAACCGGACCAGCTGCTGCGCCTGATCGACGTGCTCAACCCCGATGACGAGCCCGGCCGCCTGAGCTTCATCCACCGCATGGGCGCGGCGCATATCGCCGAGAAGCTGCCGCCGCTGCTGGATGCGGTCAAGCGCGACGGGCGCCGCGTGCTGTGGGTGTGCGATGCGATGCACGGCAACACCGAAAGCACCAGCAACGGCTACAAGACCCGCCGCTTCGACAACGTGCGGGGCGAAGTGGAGCTGTCCTTCGACCTGCATGCGGCCGCCGGCACCCGCCTGGGCGGCGTGCATCTTGAACTGACCGGCGAAGACGTCACCGAGTGCACCGGCGGCGCGCGCGAACTGACCGAACGTGATCTTGAGCGTGCCTACCGTTCGTCGGTGGATCCGCGCCTGAACTACGACCAGTCGCTGGAGATCGCCATGGCGATCGTGCGCAAGCAGCAGCATTACGCCGCCTGACGCAGCGGTTGCCGTCCACGCGCGGCTTACATCCGGCTGACATGCTGGTCATGGCCACGCTGGCATCCTGCGGTCTTCCGTTGAAGACCGCAGGAGCGTGCAGTGACCCTGGACTGGCAACTGGCGAGCGTGTATCTGTGGCCGATCGGCATCGCGCTGGTGGTGGGTTTCACCGGCTGGTGGCTGCTGATGGCGCTGACCCGCCGCCTCAAGGGCCGTGACTACCGACGTGCACGCATTGCTCGGGTGATCAGCCGCCCGCTGGCATTCGCGCTGCCGTTGCTGCTGCTGGTTCCCGCGCTGGAGGCCACGCCGCTGCAGGGGCGCTGGCTGGACGGCTCGCTGCGCATGCTGCACATCGGGCTGACCGCCTGCTTCATCTGGCTGCTGGTGCGCGCGGTGGCCGCCGGCGAGCAGGCGATCCTGCGCGACCACCCGATGGAGGTGGCCGACAACCTCGAGGCCCGCCGCGTGCAGACCCAGACCCGGGTGCTCAGCCGCGTGTTGATGGGCGCGATCATTCTGGTGGGCATTTCGCTGATCCTGCTCACCTTCCCGATGGTGCGCCAGATCGGCACCGCGTTGCTGGCCTCGGCCGGCATCATCGGCCTGGTCGCGGGTATCGCCGCCAAGCCGGTGTTCGGCAACCTGATCGCCGGCCTGCAGATCGCCTTGACCCAGCCGATCCGGCTGGACGATGTGGTGATCGTGGAGGGCGAGTGGGGCCGGGTGGAGGAGATCGGCAGCAGCTACGTGGTGGTGCGCATCTGGGATGAGCGGCGGATGGTGGTGCCGCTGACATGGTTCATCGAGAACCCGTTCCAGAACTGGACCCGGCGCAGCGCCGACCTGCTCGGCACCGCGTTCCTGTGGCTGGACTACCGGGCGCCGATTGCGGCGATCCGCGCCGAGCTGGAGCGTATCTGCAAGGGCGAAGCGTTGTGGGATGGCCGGGTGTGCGTGACCCAGGTGACCGAGACCACCGACCACACGCTGCAGGTGCGCCTGCTGGTCAGCGCGCGCAACTCCGGCGATGCCTTCGACCTGCGCTGCATCGTGCGCGAGCGGATGCTGGACTTCCTGGCCCGCGAACACCCGCAGGCGCTGCCGCGCACGCGTGCCGAACTGTTGCAGCAGCCTGATCCGGGTCTACGTGGGCCGCGTTCGCAGCCGGCCGACGATGTGCGCTCGCCCGGCGCCGAGGATGGTGCGCCGGCAATCCCGCCGGGGCCGTAACGGCGGTCGAGGGGCGGGGTGTCGCCGCCGACCCGCGTCGATGGTTCCGCAGCCGGTAGGTACCGACCGTGGGCCGGTACGCCGCGCTCAGGGCGGGCTGATATGCGGCAGCAGGCTGTTGGTCTGGAACCGCGGCGGGCGCCGGGCGCGGGTGCGCTGCTCGTAGGCGTAGGCCAGTTCGATCAGGCGGGGCTCGCTCCAGGCCGTGCCCATGAACAGCAGGCCCAGCGGCAGACCGTCCACGTGCGCCATCGGCACGCTCAGGCTGGGGTAGCCGGCCACCGCGGCCGCGCTGTAGCTCTCGCCGGGGAAATCGTCGCCCGCGCCGGCCCGGATTGGCCAGGCCACGCCGGTGGTGGGGGCGATCAGTGCGTCCAGCTGCTGCGCGCGCAGCGCGGCGTCGATGCCGTCCGGTCCGGCCAGGCGCCGTGCCTGACTGCGCGCGGCGATGTAGGTCGGGTCGCCCAGTCCGCCCACCGCGGCCGCTTCGTCCATCAGGTCCTGGCCGAACGGGAGCAGCTCCTTGTCGGCGTGCTCACGGTTCCAGACGATTACCTGGTCCAGGCTGCGCACCGGCGCGTTGTATCGGGTCAGGTAACGCTGCAGGCCGGCCTTGAACTCATGCAGCAGCACGATGCGCTCGGCCTCCTGCCACTGGCCCTGGGTGGGCAGCTGCACCGGCACCACCACGGCGCCGGCCTCGCGCAGCACGCCGATCGCGTGCTGCAGCGCCGGGGCGATTCCCGGGCGCTGGTCCAGCGGGCCCTGCAACACGCCGATGCGCGCACCGCGCAGGCTGTCGGCGTTCAATCGCGCGGTGTAGTCGTAGACCGCGCGTCCGGGCATGGTCGCGGTTGCCGGGTCGGCGTCGTCGCGGCCGGCCATGGCGGTCAGCAGGGCCGCGGCGTCGGCGACGCTGCGCGTCATCGGCCCGGCGGTGTCCTGGCTGAAGGAGATCGGGATGATGCCCTCCCGGCTGATCAGCCCGACGGTAGGCTTGAGGCCGACCACGCCGTTGATCGCCGCCGGGCAGACGATGCTGCCGTCGGTTTCGGTGCCCACCGCGGCGGCCGCCAGGTTGGCCGACACCGCCACCGCGCTGCCGCTGCTGGAGCCGCAGGGGTTGTGGCTGAGGCGGTAGGGATTGCGGGTCTGGCCGCCCCGCGCGCTCCAGCCGGAAATGGACTGGCTGGAGCGGAAATTGGCCCATTCGCTCAGGTTGGTCTTGCCCAGCACCACCGCGCCGGCCGTGCGCAGGCGGGTGACCAGGAAGGCGTCGTCGGGGCGGAATTTCGCCAGCGCCAGCGAGCCGGCACTGTTGCTCATCGGGCGCGCGCCGATGTTGTCCTTGAGCAGCACGGGGATGCCGTGCAGCGGACCGCGCAGTTGCCCGTGCCGGCGTTCGGCATCCAGGGCGGCGGCCTCCTTGAGGGCGTCGGGATTGAGCTCGATCACCGCGTTGAGGCGCGGGCCGGCGCGGTCGAGGCGCGCGATCCGCTCCAGGTAGGCACGGGTCAGGGTGACGCTGTCCAGGGCGCCGGCGGTCATCTGCGCCTGCAGGTCGACGATGTCGGTCTCGGCGTAGGCGAAGGGAACATCGGGGGGCGGCACGGCAGGGGCGGCGTTCGCTTCGCTGGCGTGTACCGGCGCGGGCGCAGGCGCGCAGCCGCACAGCGACACGAGCATCACCATCGATGTCAGCGGCAGACGCATCAGGGTGTTCCGGGAACCGGCGCTCAGGCTAACCAGCCGGTGCCACGCTTGGCAACTCAGCGCGGGGCGGTCGGCTTGGGATGACGCTTGCGGATATCGCGGGCGAGCACGCCGACCACGATCAGGTTGATCACCAGCACCGACCACGAGGCCCAGCCAGGGTGGCGGATGATGGCGTAGATATCGAACGGCAGGTAGATGCCGGCAGTGACGCAGCCCAGCCAGGAGGCCCAGGCCTTGGCGCGCCAGAGGCCCCAGGCCTCGAAAAGATGCAGCACCCCGTAGGCCAGCATGGCCACCGCGGCCAGGTGCACCGCATCGGGATTGATCATGTTGAGCAGTGAGGGCAGGGTGCCGTGATCCGGGTCCAGACTGAAACGCCGGATCAGGGCATTGACCGCCTCGCGCAGTGGCTGCGGGCCGAGCATTTCCAGCCCGGTTGCCGCCAACAGCGCCAGGACCGCCTTGCTGGCTTCCAGCAAGGCGATCAGGTGCAACCCCGGATGCTTGTGAGGATCCGGGTTGTAGGGCTTGTCGGTCACGACAGGGTCCTATCAGCCGCCGCGCGATGCCTTCTTGCGGTCGCTTTCGGTCAGGCCCTTCTTGCGCAGGCGGATTTCCTTCGGGGTGATCTCGACCAGCTCGTCGTCTTCGATGAAGTCCAGGGCCTGTTCCAGCGAGTACTTGATCGCCGGGGTCAGCTGGATCGCATCGTCCTTGCCCGAAGCGCGCATGTTGGTCAGCGGCTTGGTCTTGATGGCGTTGACGGTCAGGTCGTTGTCCTTGGAGTGGATGCCGACCAGCTGGCCTTCATACACGTTGTCGCCTTCAGCAGCGAACAGCTTGCCGCGTTCCTGCAGCGGCCCCAGGGAGTACGCCGGGGTGGCACCCGGAGCGTTGGCGATCATCACGCCGTTCTGGCGCTTGGCGATGGCGCCCTGTTCCTTCGGACCGTAATGGTCGAACACGTGGAACAGCAGGCCCGAACCCTGGGTCAGGGTCTTGAACTCGTTCTGGAAACCGATCAGGCCACGGGCCGGGATCTGGTATTCCAGGCGCACGCGGCCCTTGCCGTCCGGCTCCATGTTCTTCAGCTGGCCCTTGCGGGTGCCCAGCTTTTCCATCACGCCGCCCTGGTGCTGTTCTTCGATGTCCACCACCAGCTGCTCGATCGGCTCCATGGCCTGGCCGTCGATGTGCTTGATGATCACTTCCGGGCGCGACACGGCCAGCTCGTAGCCTTCACGACGCATGTTTTCGATCAGCACCGACAGGTGCAGTTCGCCACGGCCGGAGACCAGGAACTTGTCGGCGTCTTCCAGCTGTTCGACCTTCAGGGCCACGTTGTGGACCTGCTCGCGGTCCAGACGGTCCTTGATCTGGCGGCTGGTCAGGAACTTGCCACCGGACAGGTCCTTGTTGCCGGCGAACGGCGAGTTGTTGACCTGGAAGGTCATCGAGATGGTCGGCTCGTCGACGGTCAGGGCCGGCAGCGCTTCCGGGGTGTCCGGGTGGCACAGGGTGTCGGAGATGGTCAGCTCGGCGATGCCGGAGATGGCGACGATGTCACCGGCTTCGGCGGTGTCCTGCTCGATGCGCTCCAGGCCCAGGAAGCCCAGCACCTGCGCGACCTTGCCGTTGCGCTTCTTGCCTTCACGGTCGATGACCGCGACCTGCATGTTCTTCTTCAGGGTGCCGCGCTGGATGCGGCCGATGCCGATCACGCCCACGAAATTGTTGTAGTCCAGCTGGCTGATGCGCATCTGGAACGGACCGTCCGGGTCCACTTCCGGCTTCGGCGCGTGCTGCATGATCGCTTCGTACAGCGGGGTCATGTCGCCGTCGCGCACGGTGTCTTCCAGGCCGGCGTAGCCGTTCAGGGCCGAGGCGTAGACGATCGGGAAGTCGAGCTGTTCATTGGTGGCGCCGAGCTTGTCGAACAGGTCGAAGACCTGGTCGATCACCCAATCCGGACGCGAGCCCGGGCGGTCGACCTTGTTGACCACGACGATCGGCTTGAAGCCCATCGCGAAGGCCTTCTGGGTGACGAAGCGGGTCTGCGGCATCGGGCCGTCCATCGCGTCGACGAGGATCAGCACGGTGTCCACCATGGACAGCACGCGCTCCACTTCGCCGCCGAAGTCGGCGTGTCCCGGGGTGTCGACGATGTTGATCCGGTTCTTGATACCGGTCTTCTTGTCTTCCCAGGTGATGGCCGTGTTCTTGGCCAGGATGGTGATGCCGCGTTCCTTTTCCTGGTCATTGCTGTCCATCACGCGCTCGGCGAGCACGGTGCGCTCGGAGAGGGTGCCGGACTGCTTGAGCAGCTGGTCGACGAGGGTGGTCTTACCGTGGTCGACGTGGGCGACGATGGCGATGTTGCGAAGATTTTCGATAGACATGCGAAAGGGGGCCAGTCGGCGCCGGATTTGGAAAAAGAAGTCCAACATTATACGGCCAAGATGACCAATCGCGAAAAGTGCGTTTCAGGGCGCCCCGCATCCCCATTCAGGTAACGACTTTCGCGGGCCGGACCTGCCACGTCGGATCGTGTGGAAGCCGTGCCACGGCGGGCGGCCGTTGGCAGGCCCGGAGGGAAAGCCCCCTGAGTCAGGGGGCGGCCGCGAAGCGGCGGGGGTATGGACAATGGTAAATGGGGCCCGCGGTTTGCGCAGCGAACCGTGGGGCGGCAGCGCGAATGCGATGACGCGAGGTGTATCCTATGGGGCTAACGACAAACCCCCGTACCCCAAGGATTTGCATGTCCCTCATCGCCACTTTCGACACCACCCAGGGCCCGATCAAGGTCGAGCTGTTCGCCGACAAGGCCCCGCTGACGGTTGCCAACTTCGTCAACCTGGTCAAGCGCGGCTTCTATGACGGCCTGGTCTTCCACCGCGTGATCCCGGACTTCATGATCCAGGGCGGCTGCCCGAAGGGTCAGGGCACCGGCGGTCCGGGCTACAAGTTTGAAGACGAGAAGAACGGCGTGCGCCATCAGGTGGGCTCGCTGTCGATGGCCAATGCCGGTCCGAACACCAACGGCAGCCAGTTCTTCATCACCCACATCAAGACCGACTGGCTGGACGGCAAGCACACCGTGTTCGGCCAGGTCCTGGACGGCCAGGCCATCGTTGACTCGGTCAAGCAGGGCGACGTGATCCATTCGATCACCCTGGAAGGCGACACCGACGCCGTGCTGGCCGCCCAGGCCGAGCGCGTGGCCGAGTGGAACAAGCTGATCCCGGCCTGATCCCGAAAAACACGAACGGCCCCCTGCAAAGGGGGCCGTTTCTACGTTCCGGCCGCCCCGCCAGGCCTGTCCCCGCCCGTGCGGCCATCTCCCACCGGTACTCCGCCGGCCAGCGGCCGGCACTATTCAGCCGGCCAGCGGCCGGCACTACTCAGCCGGCCAGCGGCCGGCACTACAGCCGGCCAGCGGCCGGCACTACGCTTCTTAGCAGAGGAAATCCCCATGAAAGCACCTGTTCGTGTTGCCGTGACCGGCGCCGCCGGCCAGATCGGCTACGCCCTGCTGTTCCGCATCGCCTCCGGCGAAATGCTGGGCAAGGACCAGCCGGTCATCCTGCAGCTGCTCGAGCTGCCGGTGGACAAGGCCCAGGCCGCGCTGCGCGGCGTGATGATGGAACTGGAAGACTGCGCGTTCCCGCTGCTGGCCGGCATGGTCGGCACCGATGACGCCGAAGTGGCCTTCAAGGATGCCGACATCGCCCTGCTGGTCGGCGCGCGTCCGCGCGGCCCGGGCATGGAGCGCAAGGACCTGCTGCTGGAAAACGCCAAGATCTTCACCGCGCAGGGCGCGGCGCTGAACAAGGTCGCCAGCCGCAACGTGAAGGTGCTGGTGGTCGGCAACCCGGCCAACACCAACGCCTACATCGCCATGAAGTCGGCGCCGGACCTGAACCCGCGCAACTTCACCGCCATGCTGCGCCTGGACCACAACCGCGCGCTGAGCCAGCTGTCGTCCAAGCTGGGCAAGTCGGTTGGTGGCATCGAGAAGCTGGTCGTGTGGGGCAACCACAGCCCGACCATGTACCCGGACTACCGCTTTGCCACCGCCGATGGTGCGTCGGTTGCCGATGCGATCAACGACCAGGAATGGAACGCCGGCACCTTCATCCCGACCGTGGGCAAGCGCGGCGCGGCGATCATCGAAGCCCGTGGTTCGTCCTCGGCCGCCTCGGCCGCCAATGCCGCCATCGACCACGTGCGCGACTGGGTGCTGGGCAGCAACGGCAAGTGGGTGACCATGGGCGTGCCGTCCGACGGTTCCTACGGCATTCCGGAAGGCGTGATCTTCGGCTTTGCGGTGACCACCGAAAACGGTGAGTACACCCTGGTCAAGGACCTGCCGGTGGACGACTTCAGCCAGAAGTACATCGACAAGACCCTGGCCGAGCTGGAAGAAGAGCGCAGCGGCGTGGCCCACCTGCTGGGTTGATCGACCCGCGGCGCCCTGCCGACCCTGTGTCGGCACGCTGTCAGAAAACGCCGGGCATTGCCCGGCGTTTTTTTGTGGAACATACCGGCCGCAGCCCGCGGTAGTGCCGGCCGCTGGCCGGCTCTCGACCCTGCCTGGCAGCACCCAAGTACGACCAAGGTCGTGCGGTTCGTTCGCCGCCATCGGACTATGCTCGATCCCATGATTCTGTCTGGGAGGGCTGTCATGCGTTACGAAGAGATGTACCGGCGTTCGGTGGATGAACCCGAGGCGTTCTGGGCTGAAGAGGCCCAGCGCATCTACTGGCATAAAGCGCCGGAACAGATCCTCGACTACAGCAACCCGCCCTTCCGGCGCTGGTTCGTCGGCGGGGAAACCAACCTCTGCTACAACGCCGTGGACCGCCACCTGGTCGATCGCCCGGACCAGCTCGCACTGGTAGCCATCTCCACCGAAACCGACGTCACCCGCGAGATCACTTACCGGCAGCTGTATCGCGAGGTGAACGCGTTCGCCGCCGTGCTGCAGCGCCTGGACGTGGGCCGTGGCGACCGCGTGGTGATCTACATGCCCAACATGGCCGAGGCGGTCTTTGCGATGCTCGCCTGCGCGCGCATCGGGGCGATCCACTCGGTGGTGTTCGGCGGCTTCGCCGCGCACAACCTGGCGCTGCGCATCGACGACGCCGAGCCCAAGCTGCTGATCGCCGCCGATGCCGGCAAGCGCGGTGGCAAGGTGATTCCGTACAAGGCGATGGTCGATGCGGCCTGTGCCGAGGCCACCGCGCCGCCGCCGCACGTGCTGATCGTCTCGCGTGGGCTGGACCCGGCCGAGCCGAAGGTACCCGGTCGCGACGTCGACTACGCCACGCTGCGTGCCGAGGTGGGCGACCAGGACGTGCCGGTGGTCTGGCTGGAATCCAGCGAGCCCAGCTACCTGCTGTATACCTCCGGCACCACCGGCAAACCCAAAGGCGTGCAGCGCGACGTGGGCGGCTACGCGGTGGCGATGGCGCAGTCGATGCAGACCGTGTTCGACTGCAAGCCGGGCCAGGTGATGTTCTCCACCTCCGACGTGGGCTGGGCGGTGGGCCATTCCTACAACGTGTACGGCCCGCTGATCGGCGGCTGCACGTCGCTGCTCTACGAAGGCCTGCCAACCAACCCCGACCCGGGCATCTGGTGGGCGTTGTGCGAGCAGTACGGCGTGCGCACGCTGTTCTCTTCGCCTACCGCCATCCGCGTGCTGAAGAAGCACGACACCGACTTCATCACGCGCCACGACCTGGACGCGCTCAAGTACGTGTTCCTGGCCGGCGAGCCGCTCGACGAACCCACCGCGCACTGGATCAACGACGCGCTGGGCAAGCCGATCATCGACAACTACTGGCAGACCGAAACCGGCTGGCCGGCGCTGACGTTGTTGCCCGGGGTGGACATGAAGCCGGTGCGGTTCGGCTCGCCCGGCTTCCCCAACCTCGGCTACAAGATGAAGGTCATCGACGAGAACACCGGCGATGAAGTGGCGCCCGGGCAGAAGGGCGTACTGGTGATGACCCCGCCGTTGCCGCCGGGCTGCATGAGCACCGTGTGGAAGGACGACGACCGGTTCCTGCAGAGCTATTTCAGCCACTTCAAGGAGCTGCTGTACAGCTCGCTGGACTGGGCGATCCGCGACGCGGACGGCTACACCTTCATCCTTGGCCGCACCGACGATGTGATCAACGTGGCCGGGCACCGGCTGGGCACGCGCGAGATCGAAGAGTGCATCTCCGGCCACCCGCTGGTGGCCGAGGCGGCGGTGATCGGGGTCAAGGACGAGCTCAAGGGCCAGGTGCCGCTGGTGTTCGTCACCCTGCGCCAGGCGGTGGACGGCGATGGCAGCACGGTGATCACCGAGATGATGCAGCGGGTGACCCACTCTCTGGGCGCTCTGGCGCGGCCGGCCCACATCCATATCGTCAACGCGCTGCCCAAGACCCGCTCCGGCAAGCTGCTGCGGCGCTCGCTGCAGGCGCTGGCCGAGGAGCGTGATCCGGGGGACCTGTCCACGCTGGATGATCCGGCGGCACTGGACGAGATCCGGCGCGCGCTGGGGCACTGAGGCGCGCCGTTCGCGTCGCATGGTACAAACGCGCAGGCGCGGCCCCGGAAGGGGCTGCCTCGGTGCGGATTCCCATGGAGAACGGCATGGCGATGGAACGCAGGATGCGGGTAAGCAAAGCGCTGGTAACGGCGATCGGCTGGTGCTGCCTGCTGGGCTACGCGATCTATCTGATCGCCGATGCCTGGTGGGATTCCCGGCCGCTGAACATCCTCCAGGTGATCGCGGTGCCGGTCCTGCTGCTGGTAGTCATCCGTGCCATCCGCAGGTACCTGCAGTTCCGCGCGAACGCCTGACCGGCGTGTGCTGCAACGCATTATCGGTGTCGGCCAGCCTCAGGTAAGCTCCGGACGTGACCGCTGCAGGCTCCGTGCCTGGCGTCGCGCGCTGGGGACACGGCGCGCGGGGGCGCCGGCGTGGAAATCCGCCTGCAACGGTCGCAAGGGGACGCGCGCGCGCCGGCCAACGGCTGGAGCACGGGCGTGGCACTGCAGCAGGCAACAGGGGGAAGTACATGGCCTACATCCATGCCAAGACGGCCGCGGGCCGCCAGGAAATCGAAGACCGTGCACGTCGGCTGCCGCCGGCGTTGCGCTCCATTCTGCTGATGGTCGATGGTCAGCGCGATGACGATGCGTTGACCGCATTGTTGCCGGGCCTGCGCGCGCCGGACGACGCGCTGGCGCAGCTGGCGCAGATGGGACTGATCGAGGTTGTCGGCGGTGCCGTCGCACCGCCCGCCGCGCGCGCGCTCACCGCCGGGCGCGAGCAGGACCCCGATCTGTACAAGCGCCTGTACGACTGGATGAGCGAATCGGTGCGCCGCCATCTGGGCCTGAAGGGCTATTTCATGCAGCTCAAGATCGAGCGCTGCACCGATGCGGCAGGGCTGGAAAAACTGTGGCCTGACATGGCCGCCGCCGTCGCCAAGGCCAAGAGCCCGGCGTTGGCCAGCCGCTGGTTGAGCGACACCCATGCAGTGCTCGACGCATCGCCGCAGCCGCAGCCCGACGCCAGCGCCGAGCCCGTGCCTGGCTGAATCGCCAGCGCCTGCCAGGGTGGTCGTTGCCGCGCGGGGGCGTTACCTTGCCCGGCTACACCTGCAGGAGCACCGCGATGGACCCCACGCACGATGACCACGGCACCCCCGGCTGGGATGCCATCAATGCGGCCTTGGCCGCGTTGTACCCGGGGCAGGAACCCAAACACTTCGGTACAGCGCTGCCGTACACCCTGGGCGGCAATGACCCGCTCGACGGGATCAGCGTGTACTGGGCCGAATCGCCCCGCCCGCACTGGCATTACGTCACCTACGGCTTCTCCGAGCTGTACGACAAGCAGAGCGACGATGCGGCCGACAGCGGCTACGGCTTCGAGCTGACCTTCCGCCTGGCCGCCGCGCCGGGGCAGGGCGCGGACGACGCGCCGCCGGTGTGGCCGATGAACCTGCTGCAGAACCTGGCGCGCTATGTCTTCAGCAGCGGCAATGTGTTCGAGGCCGGCCACCACCTGGACGCCAACGGTCCGATCGCGCTGGACACCGACACCGTGCTGCGCCACCTGGCGCTGGTGGAGGATCCGCAGTTGCCGCCGCGCGACACCGCCAACGGCCGCGTGCGCTTCCTGCAGGTGGTCGGGCTGGCCGATGACGAAATGGCGGCGGTGCGCCGCTGGTCCACCCAGGGCGTGCTGGATGCGCTGTTGCCGGCCATGCCGCTGTGGATCACCGACCTGCAGCGCGGTTCGCTGCTGGCCGATCCGGCCCTGGCTGCGCAGGTCGAGGTGGGCAGTGCCCGCGACGGCTCCACCACCGGCCTGCTGTTCCTGGAAACGCTCGACTGGGAGGCCCAGGGCGACAGCGTGGAGCTGGTGCTGGGCGCCGGCCAGGTGCCGGGCGTGCTGGAACTGCTGCCGCTGCGGCTGGACCATGGCCACGCGCTGACCCTGCTCAACGCGCAGCGCAGCTGGCGCTTCGAGCCCGGTGAGGTGGATCAGCTGGAGATCGAGACGGACACTGCACGCTGCGTGCTCAGCCCGGCCACCCTGCGCGCCCTGCTGGACCACCTGCAGGCCCAGCGCGGCGTCTACCCGCTGCCCGGCGGCCGCCTGCAGATCCGGGTGGAGCCCACCCAGCTGCGCGACGCACAGGGCAACGTAGTGCGCACCGTCGGCTGATCCCGCCCACCCTCGTCGGGTGGTATACCCACCCCATGGGTGGCTGGAACAACCAATTCGGGTAGAGCCACCCCATGGGTGGCTGCGCGCGATGCCGCATTTGCGGACCGCCACCCATGGCGAGACAGCCACCTGTCGAGAGACAGCCACCTCGAGAGACAGCCACCTCGAGAGACAGCCACCCATGGGGTGGCTCTACCCCTCCCCGGGTGACCGCAAAAGAAAACGCCCGGCAATGCCGGGCGCTTCACTATATATATGTCGCGTTGAACGACTCAGCTCAGGCCTTCGGCCTTCAGCGTGGCCTGCACGCCGGCATCGGCGTCCATGCGGGTCTTGTACGCGGCGATGTTGTCCAGGCCGCTCAGGTCGATCTTGGCGCCGGCCGCCCAGCGCAGGGTGATGTAGAAGTACGGGTCGGCGAAGCTGCGGAAGCCGGCCAGCCACGGGCGGTCGGCGAGCTGCTTGTCGGCGCGTTCGAACAGGCCGCGCAGGCGCTTGCGCGCGGTGGCACGGAGCGCGTCGAACTGGGTGTCGTCTTCGATGAAATTGCCCGGCCCGAACAGCGGCTTGAACGCCGGGTGCAGGTCCGAGTTGACGAAGGACAGCCAGCGGGTGGCCTCGGCGCGCTGCTGGGCGCTGCCATCACCGGCCAGGCCGGCCTGCGGGTAGGTGTCGGCGATGTAGCCCATGATCGCCGCGTTCTGGGTCAGGATGAAATCGCCATCGACCACCGCGGGCACCGAACCGGCCGGGTTGATCTTCAGGAATGCCGGCGCCTTCAGCGTGTCCTTGTCGAGCAGTTCCACCTCGAACGGCTGGCCGGTCCACTGCAGGGCGATGTGGTCGGCGGTGGAGCAGGCACCGGGCTTGCTGTACAGCTTCATGGGAACTCCGTTGACGGATGGGTGGAAGGTCAGCTGCCCACTATTCCAGAGTGGGCCCCGCATCCTCAACGGTATGGCCGTAACAGACCGTTACGACGTGCGCGGCTTGAGTTTCTGCACGCGGTAGAACGTGTGGTCACCGATGGTGGCCACCTGGTAGGCATTGCGCCAGCTGGGGTTGGCGATTGCCAGGGCGGCGAAGTGGCTTGCGCCGGGCACGATTTCCTTGCGCTCACCCACCGGCAGCGCCCAGTTGCGCTCGGCATCGAAGGCCACCGTCATCGCTTCCTGCCAGGCATCGGCATTGCCCAGCTGGGTGCCGGGCGCCACGATGGTCGGTGCGAACTGCTTGCGCGCGGTGACCACCTTGCACATCGAGTCGCCCCACAGCCCGCTGTCCAGGCGGCGCAGGGCCACCTCGGCGACGGCTTGCTGGCCGCGCAGGGTCTGGTCACGCGCTTCCAGGTAGACGGTCGTGCTCAGGCACAACGAATCGGCGGCCGGCTGCGGCAACAACTGCGACAGCCAGAGAATCCAGGCCAGTTTCATAAATCTCCTTGCTCCGTGTAGGCCGCACCTGGCTGGTCCATCCGATCATGCGGACGGGGCGGGGGTACGACTTGGCGTCATGGGGAGGCGACCATCGGGGTCGCCCGGGGGCGGACCCGAACAAGACGTGGGGTCCGCGCGCTCACTCGAACTGGGTGGTGAGCGGGAAAGTTGGCGCACGATAGGGGGCCATTTCCCAATGCATCCTGAACCCGAAAGCTTGACATTCAGGTTCGGAGGGCGGGCCGGAATGTGCTTCCGGACCCGTATTCAGGTCGTCGAGGACCCGTTTCAGAGCTGCGCGGCGAGGTGGCTGCCCTGGTGGATGGCGCGCTTGGCATCCAGTTCGGCGGCCACGTCGGCGCCGCCAATCAGGTGCGCGTTGACCCCGGCCGCCTGCAGCGCGGCGTGCAGATCCCGGCGCGGTTCCTGGCCGGCGCAGACCACCACGTGATCCACCGGCAGGGTCTGTTCCTGGCCCTCGATGCGCACCCGCAGGCCGGTGTCGTCCACGCCCAGGTACTCCACGCCGCCCAGCATTTTCACGCCCTTGGCCTTGAGCGTGGCGCGGTGGATCCAGCCGGTGGTCTTGCCCAGGCGCGCGCCGGGCTTGCCCAGACTGCGCTGCAGCAGCCAAACCTTGCGCGCCGGCGCTTCGGGCGCGGGCGTTGCCAGTGCACCGCGGGCTTCGAAGCTGGGGTCCACGCCCCATTCGGCCATCCAGCGGGCGGGATCGAGCGCGCTGGAGGGGCCCTCGTGGACCAGGAACTCGCCGACATCGAAGCCGATCCCGCCGGCACCGATGATCGCCACCTGCGCGCCGGCCTGGACCCGGCCCAGCAGCACGTCCAGGTAGTTGACCACCTTGGGGTGGTCGGCACCGGGGAAGTCGACCCGGCGCGGGGTGATGCCGGTGGCCACCACCACCTCGTCGAAACCGGCCAACGTGGCGACATCGGCCACGGTGTCCAGCTTCACCTCGACCCGGGTCTGCTCGAGCGTGTGGCGGAAGTAGCGCAGGGTCTCGTGGAACTCTTCCTTGCCCGGAATGCGCTTGGCCACGTTGAACTGGCCGCCGATCTCGCTGCCGGCGTCGAACAGGGTCACGTGGTGGCCGCGTTCGGCGGCGACCGTGGCGCAGGCCAGCCCGGCCGGGCCCGCACCGACCACGGCCACCCGCTTGGCGACGGTGACCGGGCGGTAGACCAGTTCGGTCTCGTGCACGGCGCGCGGGTTGACCAGGCAGCTGGCGGTCTTGTTCTCGAACACGTGGTCCAGGCAGGCCTGGTTGCAGGCAATGCAGGTGTTGATCGCTTCGGGGCGACCGGCGCGGGCCTTGTTGGCCCATTCCGGATCGGCAAGCAGCGGCCGTGCCAGCGACACCATGTCCGCGCCACCGCTGGCCAGGATGCGTTCGGCCACGTCGGGCATGTTGATCCGGTTGGTGGCGATCACCGGCAGCTGCACATGCGGCTTGAGCTTGGCGGTGACCCCGGCGAACGCCGCGCGCGGTACCGAGGTGGCGATGGTGGGGATGCGTGCTTCGTGCCAGCCGATACCGGCATTGATCAAGGTCGCGCCGGCCGCCTCGATGGCCTTGGCCTGCTGCACGATTTCATCCCAATTGCTGCCGCCGTCGACCAGATCCACCAGCGACAGCCGGTAGATGATGATGAAGTCCGGGCCGCAGGCCTCGCGGATGCGGCGCACGATCTCCACCGCGAAGCGCATGCGCTGGGTCGCGTCGCCGCCCCAGCGGTCGGTGCGCGTGTTGGTGCGCGGGGCGATGAACTCGTTGATCAGATAGCCTTCCGAGCCCATCACTTCAACGCCGTCGTAACCGGCCTCGCGCGCCAGCCGCGCGCTGCGCGCGTAGTCGGCGATATGGCGGTCAACGCCGCCAGCGCTCAACGCGCGCGGGGTGAACGGATTGATCGGCGCCTTCAGCTTGCTGGGGGCCACCGACAGGGGGTGGTAGGCATAACGTCCGGCGTGCAGCAGCTGCAGGCAGATCTTGCCGCCGTTGTCGTGCACCGCGGCTGTCACCTGGCGGTGCGGTCGCACTTCCCACGGCCAGGACAGCTTGCCGCCGAAGGGCTTGAGCCAGCCGACCACGTTCGGTGCGAAGCCGCCGGTCACGATCAGGCCGACCCCGCCGGCGGCGCGTTCGGCGAAATAGGCGGCCAGGCGCGGGAAGTCGCGCGCGCGGTCCTCCAGGCCGGTGTGCATGGAACCCATCAGGACGCGGTTGCGCAGCTGGGTGAAGCCCAGGTCCAGCGGGGCGAACAGATGGGGGTAGGCGGGGGATTCGGCGGCTGGCGACATGTCGATACGCTTGCGTACGGAAGCGCGCAGGGTGCCGTGAAAGGGCCTTGCGCGCAAGGCCCTTTCACGGCGCCGTGCGCGCCTCGCTCCAAGGTTCGCTGCGCGAACCTTGGACCCTGATGCATGCCTCTTCTCCCCCCGCCTGTTGGCGCGCCCCTTCAACAGAAGCGGGCTTTTCTCCGGAGGGGCGCGCGCGCTGCATTGGGTAGGTGCCGACCGTTGGTCGGCACGGCGGTGGCGGCGGCTTACGGTGCCGCGACGGTGGCGGGGGCGGGCTTGCGGATGCCGAACAGCGGCAGCGTGACGCCGCAGAGCGGGCCGATCAGGAGGGCGAAGGCGAGGGTGCCCACGCCGACGTTGCCGCCCAGCCACCAGCCGATCAGCAGCACGGTACCTTCAATCAGGCTGCGTACCACCCAGATCGGCCAACCGGTGCGGGCGTGCAGGCCGGTCATCAGGCCGTCGCGCGGGCCGGGGCCGAACCGTGCGCCGATATACAGGCCGGTGGCCACGGCCACCATCAGCAGGCCACAGACGAACAGCGGCACCTGCCACGCCAGCCCGTGCACCTCCGGCAGCAGCCACAGGCCGAACTGCGCGCTCGGGCCGATCAGCATGACGTTGAGTACCGTGCCCAGCCCCGGCTTCTGCCGGATCGGCCACCACAGCAACAGCACCAGCGCGCCGATCACGTTGGTGGCCACGCCGAACGACAGCGGCGTCTGCAACGCGATGCCCTGCGACAGCACATCCCACGGCGCCACTCCGATCGCGGCGCGGATCATCACCGCCGCGCCCATGCCGTACAGGAACAGGCCAAGCAACAGTTGCAACAGGCGCAGGGGGAGTGAAGTGGGCATGGCAGGTGTCACCGGAAGGGCCCTCGACTGTAGGTCGCGCCCGCCACGCCGGACAGATACAGATGCACGCCAATATGCGCCGACACCTGTGCCACCGCGCGGGCGTCTACCACCCGGCCAACACCAGCTTGCCGACCGTGCCACCGCTTTCCAGTTGCCGGTGGGCCTCGCGCAGGTTGGCGGCGTTGATCAGGCCCAGGTGCGCGCTGCGCGTGCTGCGCAGTTCGCCGGCATCGATCAGGCTTGCAACGCGGTTCAGGATGCGGTGCTGTTCGATCATGTCGGCGGTGCGGAACTTCGCGCGTGCAAACATGAATTCCCAATGGATGCCGATGCACTTGGCTTTGTAGGGATCGCCGATGCGCAATGCATCGCGCGGTTCGACAATCAGGCCGACATGCCCCTGTGGGGCCAGCAGTTCGCCCAGCACGTCCCAATAGCGGTCGGTGTCGGCCAGGTTGAGCGCCACCTGCACCTGCGCGATGCCCAGTGCCAGCAATTGCGGTGGCAACGGCTGATGATGGTCGACCACATGATGGGCGCCCATCTGCAGGCACCATTGCACCGACGCTGGGCGCGAGGCCGTGGCGACGACGGTGAAGCCGGCATGCCGGGCGAGCTGGATGGCGATGGAGCCCACGCCGCCGGCACCGCCGATAACCAGCAGCACCTGGCCGGCATGGCGACGGTCATCAAACTCCAATGGCATGCGCTGGAACAGCAGTTCCCAGGCGGTCAACGTGGTCAGCGGCAGTGCCGCAGCCTCGGCAAAATCGAGCGTGGTGGGTTTGCGCCCGACCAGTCGCTCGTCCACCAGGTGCCATTGCCCGTTGCTGCCGGGGCGTGTCACATCGCCGGCGTAATACACCTCGTCGCCGGGAGCGAAGGCCACTACATCGGGTCCGACGGCTTCGACGGTTCCGGCCGCGTCGTAGCCAAGAATGCGCGGGGGATCTTCGCGTTCCGGGCGCGGCGCGCGCTGCTTGGTATCGACCGGGTTGACGGAAACGGCCTGTATTCGCACCAGCAGGTCCGAACCCGTAGGTGGGGCAGGGGCGGGCAGCGTGAGATCAAGCAGTGCGGCGGGGTCGTCAATCGGCAGGTACTGGCGCAAACCCACGGCTTTCATGGCAGCTCCGGTGCAGGACGTTCCCCATCATACGTCCGCCAACAAAGCTGTTCTTGCGCTGAATCAAGGCGGGTGCGGATTTTTCACGGAATACTGCGAGGGCGCAGTCCAGAGGTAGCAAAATTGGGTCGGATCCCTTGCCATTGCTGGGTCTTGCGCAATTTCATCAACCTGTATAGGGTGCCACCAGCTGGGCCGGTAGAGGTCTGGCGGTCGTCTTCACATGTTACGTGACTGTTAACATCACCTTCACCCTCCTGAGCATAATGTTCGCGGCGGTGGCGTGCTGAATCGGCAGTCTGAAAACGACGCAGGTGCTGGCCCATGCCTCTACCGGTTTCATACCCCCGAAATAGGAGCTGTACTCAATGAACAAGAAGATCCTCACTGCCGCGCTGCTGGGCGGTCTGGCTTTCGCCCAGGCTGCATCGGCGCAGGATTTTGACGACCGCTGGTACCTGACCGGTTCGGCCGGCTTCAACTTCCAGGATAACGACCGTCTGACCAACGACGCTCCGTTCGTGACCCTGGGCCTCGGTAAGTTCATCAGCCCCAACTGGTCGCTGGACGGCGAGCTGAACTACCAGAACCCGAACTTCGACGCCAACCAGGATCTGAACTGGAGCCAGTACGGCGTGTCGCTGGACATGCGTCGCCACTTCATCGCTGAAGGCCGTGGCTGGAACCCGTACCTGCTGATGGGTCTGGGCTACCAGAAGTCGGAAGAAGAGTACGCTGCCAACAGCCTGAATGGTCCGCGTGAGCGCAAGGACGGCAACTTCGCCGCCAAGCTCGGCGTCGGCCTGCAGACCACCTTCGAAAAGCGCGTTGCTGTTCGCGCCGAAGTGGCCTACCGCGCTGACTTCGACGATCAGAGCATCTCCGCTCCGGACGAGAGCTGGTTCGGCGACGTGCTGGCTTCGGTCGGCGTCGTGATCCCGCTGGGCCCGGCCCCGACCGCTGCTGTGGTTGCCCCGGCTCCGGTGGCTCCGAGCTGCGCCGATCTGGATGACGACGGTGACGGCGTCAACAACTGCGACGACAAGTGCCCGGATTCGCAGCCGGGTCAGACCATCGGTCCGGACGGTTGCCCGGTCCCGGTGTCGATCGATCTGAAGGGTGTGAACTTCGACTTCGACAAGGCGACCCTGCGTCCGGACGCCGTGGCGATCCTGAGCGAAGCCACCGAGATCCTGAAGCGTTACCCGGATCTGCGCGTTGAAGTTGCTGGTCACACCGACTCGAAGGGTACCGACGCTTACAACCAGAAGCTGTCGGAGCGTCGCGCCACCACCGTGTATGACTACCTGACCAAGAACGGCGTGTCCGCTTCGCGTCTGGTGGGCCCGATCGGCTACGGCGAGAGCCGTCCGATTGCGCCGAACACCAACCCGGATGGCTCGGACAACCCGGAAGGTCGTGCAAAGAACCGTCGTACCGAGCTGAACGTCCAGAACTAATTCTTCTGGTAGTACAGTTTCAGAAGAGGGCCCGGCATTGCCGGGCCCTTTTTTTTTGTTCTTTTTCCGCCCGGGTGGCAAAAGAGCACGTGCCGTTGTTTTGACCCGTTCCTGGCGCGGCGGTCGGTGGGTCGGGCGCTGGGTCCCCATGCCCTTTCCGGCGAATGTCCCCCGGCGTCGGCCTGCGGCCGCCGCCTCCCCCTTTACTTCGCCTCCAAGGGCATGGGGACCCAGCGCCCGACCCACCGACAGCACGAGAAAAGCCTGGCGCCCCCTGCTTGCAGGAAGCAGAGCCCCGTAGCGGCCGGCAGGCCCCTGGGCAAAGTAAAGGAGGAGGCCGCCGCGCGGCCGGGGGACATTTGCGCCAGGGGCCTACCGGCCGCTACGGGGCCCTCACGCTCGCGGATGACCGCACGACGCCGGCTTTTCAAAAGCCTTGATCAAGAAATCAACAATAAATCCAACAAGTTGCCGTATTCATTGAATGTGGGATCTTGAAAGCCGTTGTGGCGCTGTTAAACTCGCCGCGTCGCCCCTTTTCCCTGGATGCATCCCATGCTGCGTATCGCACTGGCCGCCGTGCTCGGCCTGGCCTTGGTTCCCACCGCCTACGCAGCTGTGGATTGCTCGGCGCATGCCATCAGCGCCTCGCCGCTGCCGCTGCCGGCCACCGCGATTGCCCCGGTCGCTGAAGAGCTTTACATCCGTAATGTGCAGCTGGGCATGCCTGCTGGCGTGCTTACCTCCAATTTCGACCAGCAGCAGTCGCTGGATCGCGTCCTGCAGCGCCTGCGCATCGATGGTTGCCAGAACATCGCCAAGGCCATGCCCGGCGCACCGGCCATCAAGGCCAACGACCCGGCCGCCTACAAGCCGGCTACCGAGTTCGACAACACGCCGTGGCGCTTCGACATGAGCCAGAACGGCAAGCGCATGACCGCCGAAGAGTTTGATGCCTGGATGAAGGCCCGTGGCGTGCGCGTCGTCAAGGCGCGTCCGGTTCCCGCTGCAGCCCCGGCCGCGGCCGAAGCACCGGCTGACACCAAGCCGGGCGAGAAGAAGTAAGCCGCCCTGCGCGGAGCACGATGAGCACACGCCGGCCCCCTGCCGCGCCTGCCTCTCGACCACGCCGCCCCGAGCGGCGTGCGTCACCGGTAACACGTCCGCGCAGCGACGATGCACCGCGCCATGGCTTGGCGCGCGTGCTCTCCAAGGCCGGGCTGTGTTCGCGCACCGAAGCGGCGCGCTGGATCCAGGCAGGCCGCGTCACCGTTGATGGCCGCGTCATCAACAACCCCGAATTTCCCATCATCGACGGTCGCCACCACGTGCGCGTCGATGGCCAGCCGCTGGATGCGCCACGCCGCATCCACCTGATGCTCAACAAGCCGCGCGGCCTGGTCACCACCGCGCAGGACGCGCAGGGCCGTGACACTGTCTACCGCTGTTTCGATGGTGCCGGCCTGCCGTGGATCGCCCCGGTCGGGCGCCTGGACAAGGCCAGCGAAGGCCTGCTGTTGTTCAGCAACGACCCGCAATGGGCCGCGCGCCTGACCGACCCCAGCACCGGCCCGGACAAGACCTACCACGTCCAGATCGACGCCATTCCCGATGCGGCGCAGCTGCAGGCGCTGTGCACCGGGGTGGAGGACGAAGGCGAGCACCTGCGCGCGCGCCGCGCCACCCTGCTGCGCAGTGGCGACAAGACCGCCTGGCTGGAAGTGGTGCTGGAAGAAGGCCGCAACCGGCATATCCGCCGCCTGCTGGCTGCGTTCGACATCAACGTGCTGCGCCTGGTGCGCGTGGCCATCGGGCAACTGCCGATGGGTGCGCTGGGCAAGGGCACCTGGCGCGAACTGAGCGCGCACGACCTGGACCTGCTGTATGCCGCGGCCGACGGTGCCGTGGCGCCGCCGTGACTTCCTGGCCTGCCCGTGCGTGGCAGGCCAACCGAACCGGGCAATGGATGGCCTTGTACCCGACGTTCCATTCACTCCCGGGAGATTCCCCCATGCACGCCCAACGCCCCAACCTTTCCCTGTTCCGCGGCGCCTGCCTGCTGGCGTCGGCCGCACTGCTGGCTGCCTGCGGCGGACACAAGCATGCCGCCAAGGCGGACGCCCCGGTGGCTGACAAGGTGGTGGAAGTCACGACCCCTGAACTCGACGGCCGCGGCAGCTACCGTTTCATGATGAGCAACGGCGACAAGAAGATGTCTGCCGACGAGTTCGATGCCTGGATGAAGGCCAACGGCATCCGCGTGGCCAAGGGCAACGGCCAGGACCGCCCGGTGGCCGCACCGGTGGTGGTGGCCAGCAAGGAACAGGCCAAGGACAAGAAGAAAAAGAAGAAGTAACCCCGCCGCGCGCGTCGCACCGACGGTAGAGCCGACCGTTGGTCGGCAGGGGCACGCAAGGCGTGCCCCTGTGTCGGATGTGGATGACCCACATTCAAGGTTGATGACCTGCGATGGAGGGCAGCCGACCAACGGTCGGCTCTACCCCCCGTAATGCGCGGGTGCGGCGGTAGCGCCGTGCGGCACTCAGCCCTTGATCACGCCCAGTTCCACACCGATGCGGGTGAACGCATCGATGGCGCGGTCCAGGTGGGCACGGGTGTGCGCCGCGCTGATCTGGGTGCGGATGCGTGCCTGGCCCTTGGGCACCACCGGGAAGAAGAAGCCGATCGCGTAGATGCCTTCTTCCAGCAGGCGCTCGGCTAACTTCTGCGCGAGCGGCGCGTCGTACAGCATGACCGGGCTGATCGGGTGCACGCCCGGCTTCACGTCGAAACCGGCGGCGGTCATCTTCTCGCGGAAGTAGGCGGTGTTCTCGGCCAGGGTGCTGCGCAAGTCGTCGGCGGCGGCCAGCATCTCGAACGCCTTGATGCCGGCAGCGACCACGTGCGGCGGCAGCGAGTTGGAGAACAGGTACGGCCGCGAGCGCTGGCGCAGCAGTTCGATCACTTCGGCGCTGGCGCAGGTGAAGCCGCCCAGCGCGCCGCCCATGGCCTTGCCCAGGGTGCCGGTGATGATGTCGATCTTCTCCAGCACGCCCTTGACCTCGGCCGAGCCGCGGCCGGTGGCGCCGAGGAAGCCGGTGGCATGGCATTCGTCGATGTGCACCAGCGCGTTGTACTTCTTGGCCAGCGCGGTGATCTCGTCCAGCGGGGCGATGAAGCCGTCCATCGAGAACACGCCGTCGGTGGTGATCAGCTTGGTCTTGCAGCCGGCGGCATCGGCGGCCTGCAGCTGGGCTTCCAGGTCGGCCATGTCGCAGTTGGCGTAGCGGAAGCGCTTGGCCTTGCACAGGCGCACGCCGTCGATGATCGAGGCGTGGTTGAGCGCGTCGGAGATGATGGCGTCGTTTTCGCCCAGCAGCGGCTCGAACAGGCCGCCGTTGGCATCGAAGCAGGCCGCGTACAGGATGGTGTCCTGCTTGCCGAAGAAGGTGGCGATCTGCTTTTCCAGCTGCTTGTGCAGGTCCTGGGTGCCACAGATGAAGCGCACCGAGGCCATGCCGAAGCCGTGGCTGTCCAGCGCGTCCTTGGCAGCCTGGATCAGGTCGGGGTGGTCGGCCAGGCCCAGGTAGTTGTTGGCGCAGAAGTTCAGCACCGTGCGGCCGTCGTCCAGGGTGATCTCGGCCGACTGCGGGCTGGTGATGATGCGTTCGGACTTGAACAGGCCCTGGGCGCGGATCGCCTCCAGTTCTTCAACGTAGTGCTGGGTCAGCGGGGCGGAGGTGGCGTCGCTCATGGCAGGCAGTCTTCGGCACGGGAAAACCGGGATTTTACCTGTCGGCGCCGGGCCCGGGGGCGCCGACGGGGTCTCGGCAGGCCGGTGCCGGGCAGAACGGTTGCACACGTGATTGTTGCATCGCAATATCAATCAGGTTAAAAAACCGTAAACCCCCGCTGTACCGCCCACCCCACGTCCCGGAGAGACCCCGCATGAACCACGCCACGCGCTGTACCGCCGCCGCTGTGCTCTGCGCCGCCCTGCTTGCCCCGTTTGCCGCCAGTGCCCAGGACGAGGCCGAATCGCCGTTCAGCTGGAACATCACCGGTGTGTCCGATTACGTGTTCCGCGGGGTATCGCAGACCGATGAGAACCCGACCGGCCAGGCCGGCTTCACCTACACCTCCCCGGTTGGCCTGTACGCCGGCGTGTGGGGGTCGGGGGTGGACTTCGGCGACGGCAGCCCGGATGTCGAAGTCGACTACTTCATCGGCTACGGGGTGGATGTCAGCCCGAACGTCAACTTCGACGTGATGCTCAATCACTACAGCTACCCGGGTGCGAGCGATCTGGCGTACACCGAGCTGATCACCAAGACCACCTTCGCCGAGCACTACAACCTCACCGTGGCCTACACCAACGATGTCTGGAACACCGACACCGACGGCTGGTACTACGCGGTGGGTGGCGAGTGGGCGCTGCCGCAGGAATTCAACCTGACCGCCAACGTGGGCCGCAGCACCTTCGAGGACGGTATCGCCAAGGACTACACCGACTGGAACGTCGGCGTGAACCGCAGCTTCGGCATGGTCACCCTGGGCCTGGGGTACTACGGCACCGATGGCAACGGTCGCGACAACTCGGGCAAGCTGGCCGACAACCGCGTGGTGTTCACCGCCTCGGTCGGGAAATGACCTGACGGTGCGATGGGCATGAAAAAGGCGCCGAAAGGCGCCTTTTTCGTTTGCCGGTCGGTACCGCGCTGCCTCAGTTCCAGCTCAGCACGACCTTGCCGGCCTTGCCCTGTTCCATCAGGTCGAAGCCCTTCTGGAAGTCGTCGATCGGCAGCTGGTGGGTGAGCACCTTGCCGAGCGGGAAGCCGGACAGCACCAGCTGGGTCATCTTGTACCAGGTCTCGTACATCTTGCGGCCGTAGATGCCCTGCACGGTCAGGCCCTTGAAGATGATCTTGTCCCAGTCGCAGCCGGCGCCCTTGGGCATGATGCCGAGCATGGCGATCTTGCCGCCGTGGTACATGCAGTCGAGCATGTCGTTGAAGGCGCGCGGGTTGCCGCTCATTTCCAGGCCGACGTCGAAGCCCTCCATGTGCAGGTCCTTCATGACGTCCTTGAGCGAGGTGTTGGACACGTTGACCACGCGGGTGGCGCCCATGTCCGCGGCCAGCTTGAGGCGGAAGTCGTTGACGTCGGTGACCACCACGTTGCGCGCGCCGATGTGCTTGCAGATGCCCGCGGCGATGATGCCGATGGGGCCGGCGCCGGTGATGAGTACGTCTTCGCCGATGACGTTGAACTCCAGCGCGCAGTGCGCGGCGTTGCCGTACGGGTCGAAGAAGGCGGCCAGCTCGGACGGGATCTGGTCGGGGATGGGCCACAGGTTGCTGGCCGGCATCACCATGTATTCGGCGAAGGCACCGTTGACGTTGACGCCGATGCCGACGGTGTTGGGGCACAGGTGCGGGCGGCCGCCACGGCAGTTGCGGCAGTGGCCGCAGACGATGTGGCCTTCGGCCGAGACGCGCTGGCCGAGCTCATAGCCGGTGACGCCGGGGCCGATCTCGGCGATGCGGCCGACGAATTCGTGGCCGATGGTCAGGCCGGGCTTGATGGTGCGCTGGCTCCATTCGTCCCACAGGTAGATGTGCAGGTCGGTACCGCAGATGGCGGTCTTTTCGAGCTTGATCAGGACCTCGTTCGGGCCCGGGGTGGGGACCGGAACCTCTTCCAGCCAGATGCCCTTGGCGGCTTCACGCTTGACCAGGGCCTTCATTGTTTGCTGCGCCATCGGGGTGGAACTCGTCTGGGGGAAAACGCGGATTATAGGGCCGCGGGCGGTTTTCCCATGTTGCATTGCGGGTGGTTTGGCCGGGCGGCAGCGCCTGCTTCTGCGAGCGAGGTGGCGGGCAGGCCGGTGCAGGACACGCCGTAAACCCGTCCTTGGGGGCTCGTGGTCCGCATCCATGCGGCCCAACGGTCCTGCACCGGCCTGCCCGCCACCTCCAGCCGGCTGTCCGTGCCCGCGGAGGGCGTAGAGCCGGGCTCTGCCCGGCTGACTTTCGTCGGCTGGCCATTGCCGGTTGGCGCGCTCCATGACTTCCGGGCATCGGGCCGGGGCAGGGGGCTGGGCTACACTCGGCGGTTCTTTCACCAGGGGCTGCTCAATGCGCTCGAACCTGCTCGCTTTCTCCGTCGTCGCCAGCCTTGGGCTGGTCCAGGTCGCCCATGCCGCTGAAGGCATGTGGGTGCCGCAGCAGCTGCCGGAGATTGCCGGGCCGCTCAAGCAGGCCGGTCTGAAGCTGTCCGCCGAGCAGATCTCCAACCTCACCGGCGACCCGATGGGCGCGGTGGTGGCGTTGGGCGGCTGCACGGCCAGCTTCGTGTCCCCGCAGGGTCTGGTGGTGACCAACCACCATTGCGCGTATGGCGCGATCCAGCTGAACTCGACCGCCGAGAAGAACCTGATCAAGGACGGCTTCAACGCGCCGACCCTGAAGGACGAGCTGAGCGCCGGCCCGAACGCGCGCGTGTTCGTGCTCGACCAGATCACCGATGTGACCGCGCAGGCCAAGGCCGCGATCGCCGCCGCCGGCAAGGACCCGCTGGCCCGTACCCGCGCGCTGGACGCCTTCGACAAGGCCCAGACCGCCGCCTGTGAAGCCGATGCCGGTTTCCGCTGCCGTCTCTTCAGCTTCTCCGGTGGCAACACCTACCGGCTGTTCCGCAACATGGAAATCAAAGACGTTCGCCTGGTCTATGCGCCCCCGGGCAGCGTGGGCAAGTTCGGTGGCGACGTCGACAACTGGATGTGGCCGCGCCACACCGGCGATTTCTCGTTCTACCGGGCCTACGTGGGCAAGGACGGCAAGCCGGCGGCCTTCGCGGCCGACAACGTGCCGTACCAGCCGAAGCACTTCCTGAAATTCGCCGACCAGCCGCTGGGCGCCGACGACTTCGTGATGGTGGCCGGCTACCCGGGCCGCACCAACCGCTATGCGCTGGCCGGTGAGTTCAACGAAACCGCAGGCTGGACCTACCCGACCATCGCCCAGCACTACGCGGCGGTGCTGAAGATGATCGACGAGGCCGGCAAGGCCGACGCCGATATCAAGGTGAAGTACGCCGCCACTGCGGCCAGCATGAACAACGTGGCCAAGAACTACGTGGGCCAGCTGGAAGGTTTCAAGCGCATCGACGCGGCCGGCCAGAAAAAGGCCGAAGAAGCGGCCGTGCTGGCCTGGCTGAAGCAGCAGGGCGCGGCAGGCAAGCCGGCGCTGGCCGCGCACGCGCAGCTGATCAAGCACCTGGATACCAGCAAGGCCACGCGCGAGCGCGACTTGTTCGTGAGCCAGTTCAACAGCACCTCGGCGGTGGGCGCAGCCCTGTCGCTGTACCGCCTGTCGATCGAGCGCGCCAAGCCCGATGCCGAGCGCGAAGCGGGCTTCCAGGAGCGCGACCTGACCACCATCGAAGGCGGCCTGAAGCAGATGGATCGCCGCTACGTGGCGAAGATGGACCAGCAGCTGCAGACCTACTGGCTGGACCAGTACGTCGCCCTGCCGGCCGATCAGCGCAGCAACGCGGTGCTCAACACGTGGCTGGCCGGCAGTGACGCCGCTGCAGTCAAGGCGCTGGTGGCCAAGCTGGGCGGCACCGAACTGGGCAGCCTGGACAAGCGCCTGAGCTGGTTCAAGGCCGACCGCGCCGCCTTCGAGGCGAGCACCGATCCGGCCATCCAGTACGCCGTGGCGGCGATGCCGGCGCTGCTCAAGCAGGAAGAGCAGAAGAAGATCCGCGAAGGCGAATCGCTGACCGCCCGCCCGCTGTACCTGCAGGCCGTGGCCGACTACAAGAAGAGCAAGGGCGGCTTCGTCTACCCCGATGCCAACCTGTCGCTGCGCATCACCTTTGGCAACGTCATGGGCTATGGCAAGGACGGCGTGAACTACACCCCGTTCACCACTCTGGAAGGCGTGGCCGCCAAGGAAACCGGCGTGGATCCGTTCGATTCGCCCAAGGCGCTGCTGGAGGCGGTCAAGGCCAAGCGCTACGGCGGCCTGGAAGACAAGCGGATCGGCTCGGTGCCGGTGAACTTCCTGTCCAACCTGGACATCACCGGCGGCAACTCCGGTTCGCCGGTGCTGGATGCGCACGGCAAGCTGGTGGGCCTGGCGTTCGACGGCAACTGGGAGTCGGTGAGCTCCAACTGGGTGTTCGACCCGGTGATGACCCGCATGATCGCGGTGGACAGCCGCTACATGCAGTGGATCATGCAGGAAGTGGCGCCGGCGCCGCAGCTGCTGAAAGAGCTGAACCTGGCGAAGTGACCCTCACAACCCCGCGGCGAAAGCCGCGGGGTTTTTCGTTGGGGGATCGGGCGTACCCGGCGGCGATGGAGGCCGACCGAGGGTCGGCATGCGGCCCGTGCAGGCCAATCGCGCGTGCCGACCAACGGTCGGCATCTACCGGGTATCATGCGGTGCTCGCGGTCATTCACATCATGTGAACGATTGCGACAGCATTCCTCCCCCCAAGGACTCCCAGTACGCATGCGCATCCTGCTTGCCCGCCACGGTGAAACGCCGTGGAATGCCGAAGGCCGTTACCAGGGCCAGATCGATATCCCGTTGTCGCCGATCGGCGAAGCCCAGGCCCAGGCCCTCGGGGAGCGCCTGAAGTCGGTGGACATCACCCGTGCGGTGGCATCGCCACTGTCGCGTGCACAGCGCACCGCGCAGCTGGCGCTGGGTGCCGAACGCGCGTCGATGCTGCTGACCGAACCGGAGCTGCAGGAGATCGCGCACGGTGAGTGGGAAGGCCTGCTGGCCAGTGAAATCCATGAAAAAGACCCGTCGCGCCTGCAGGCCTGGCGCGACGAGCCCGATACCGTGCTGATGCCCGGTGGCGAATCGCTGCGCCTGGTGCTGGAGCGCAGCTGGCGCGGCCTGGCGCGTGCCGCCGAAGGCCTGGGCGAGCACGACACCCTGCTGGTGGTCGCCCACGATGCGGTGAACCGGGTCATCCTGTGCCGCATCCTCGGCCTGCCGCTGTCGCGCCTGTGGACCTTCCGCCAGGCCCCGACCACGCTGAACCTGCTCGAAGGTCCCGACCTGGACCAGCTCGAACTGGTGCGCCTGAACGACTGCGCGCACCACACCCCGTTCTTCGGCGAAGCCAAGCACCGCGCGCTGTAACCGTCCCGCGTCCCATTCCGTCGTCCGCCCCACTGATCCAATGCCCATGACCACCGCACGCCCGCAGACCCTTTCCGCCTGGCTCAGCCATATCGAGCAGCAGCACCCGGCCACCATCGACATGGGCCTGGAGCGCGTGCGCAGTGTGGCGCAGGCATTGGGGTTGGCGCAGCCGGGCGCGTACACCGTGGTCGTGGGCGGCACCAATGGCAAGGGCTCCACGGTGGCCTTCATCGAGGCGATCGCGCGGGCGGCCGGCTGGAAGGTCGGCGCGTACACCTCGCCGCACCTGCTGCGTTACAACGAGCGCGTGCGCATCGATGGGCAGGACGTCGCCGACGAGGCGCTGATGGCCGCTTTCAATGCCATCGAAGATGCACGCGGCAGCACCACGCTGACCTATTTCGAGTACGGCACGCTGGCCGCGCTGTACCTGTTCGGGCAGGCCGGGCTGGACCTGGCGGTGCTCGAAGTGGGCCTGGGCGGGCGCCTGGATGCGGTCAACATCGTCGACGCCGACGTGGCGGTGATCACCACCGTGGACATCGATCACAGCGAGTGGCTGGGCGAGGATCGCGAAGCGATCGGCGTGGAGAAGGCCGGCATCATCCGCGGCTGGAAGCCGGTGATCCTGGGCGAAACCGATCCGCCGTCCAGCGTGCTGGCCCGTGCCTACCTGCTGGGTGCCAACGCGATCCGCGGCGGCAGCGATTTCTTCGCCGACGTCATCGATGCGCAACACTGGCGCTGGCGCGATGTGGGGTTCAGCATCGAATTGCCCACCCCGGGCCTGCGCGGCCCGATCCAGCTGCGTAATGCCGCCTCGGCGATCGCCGCGCTGCGCACCCTGGACAAGCCGCTGTCGCGCGCGGCGATCACCGAGGGCGTGGCCTCTGCGCGCATCCGCGGCCGGTTGCAGGCCGTGCAGCGCAACGGCGTGGACGTGCTGGTGGATGTGGGCCACAACCCGCAGGCCGCGCGCGAACTGGCGGCCGCACTGAAGGCCGCACCGGTGGCCGGGCGCACCCGGGCGGTATTTGCCGCCCTGCAGGACAAGGATGCGGCCGGCGTGGTCGACGCGCTGGGCGGGCAGGTCGATGCGTGGCACCTGGCCGGCCTGGACGGTGCCCGCGCGCAGAGCGCGCAGGCGCTGCAGGCCCGCCTGCAGGACACCGCCGCCGCCGATGCCCGTCAGCACGCCACCGTTGCCGATGCGCTGGAGGCGGCACTGGCCGCCGCTGCCGCCGGGGACCGGGTGCTGGTATTCGGCTCGTTCCATACCGCCGCACAGGCGCTGCAGTGGCTGGACGCAGCGGACTGACGCACGCGTTCATTGCGCTGCGGCCGTTCAGCCGCCACCGTCGCCGCTCACGCCGACACCCGTATAATCGCCGTGGCATTCCGCCGCGCCGCCCTGCCTGCCTTCCGTGGATACTCCTCTGAAACAGCGACTGATTGGTGCCATCGTTCTGGTGGCTTTGGCTGTGATCTTCCTGCCCATGCTGGTCAAAGGCCCTGCGCCTGACAGTGGCGTGGCCAGCGTACCCATCAGTGCACCGGCAGCGCCGTCGGACGGCCAGTTCGAAACCCGCGAACTGCCGCTGGTCGCGCCCACCGGTGCGGCAACCGGCCTGCAGGGGGCATCGACCACCCAGCCGCTGCAGGACGGCGTGGACGCCACGTCCGCCCCGGCTGCGGCCGACAGCTCGCCTGCGGTGGCGGCCGGCAACTTCGCGGTCAGCTTTGGTGCCTATGGCAGCCAGGCCGACGCCGATGCGGTGATTGCCTACCTGAAAAAATCGCAGCTGCCCGGCTTTGCCGAACCGGCCACCATCAATGGTCGCCAGGCGTGGCGCGTGCGGGTTGGCCCGTATGCCGATCGTGCCCAGGCCGAAGCCGCCCGCCTGCAGGCGGTGAAGGTGCGCAACGACGTCAAGGCCGAAGTGGTCACGCTGGACGCGCGCGCCGACACGGCCGTGGCCGCTGCACCGGCCCCGTCGCCGGCCGCCGCCGCCCCGGCCACCGCCACTGCGTCCAGTGCGTCCAGTGCGGCCGCTGCGCCGTCCAGCGCCGCGGTCAAGACCGAAGCGCTGCCGCCGGAGCCGGTCGCCACCGTGAAGCCGGTGGCCCCCAAGCCCGAACCCAAGCCGGCCCCGGCCAAGCCCGAACCGGCCAAGCCGGATCCGGCGGCAACTGCTGCCGCCAAGCCGGTGGCACCCCCGGCGGCGCCGGCCGCCAGCAGCATCGGCTTCGCCGTGCAGCTGGGTGCGTTCGGCCAGGCTGCCGAAGCCAACGCGCTGCGCGACAAGGTTCGCGCCGCCGGCTTCAGCGCGTTCGTGGAACAGGTACGCACCGACAAGGGCACGCTCAACCGCGTCCGTGTCGGTCCGGTGGCCAACCGCGCCGAGGCCGAAAACCTCAAGGCCCAGGTGGCGTCCAAGGTGGGCGTGGCAGGCATGGTCCGGCCGCACCCCTGATGCTGCACGCGTCCGCGCGCCCTGAGCCCACACGGCCCCGGTGCCGGGGGCGCGCATGATCGATATCGCCCTGCTGGTGGTGATCGCGCTGTCGGCCCTGCTGGGCGTGCTGCGCGGCTTTGTCAGCATCGTCATCAGCCTGGCGTCGTGGGTGCTGGGCGCCTGGGCCGCGCTGGTGTTCGGGCAGGACGCGGCCACCTGGTGGGCCGGCTCGGCCGAACCCGGCACCGGCCATGTGATCGCCGGTTACGTGTCGGTGTTCCTGCTGGTCATGGTGGCGGTGTGGGCCATCGGCCTGGTGATCCGCCAGCTGGTGCGGGCCACCAGTCTCAACGGTGCCGACCGCCTGCTGGGCGGGGTACTCGGCGTGGCACGCGGCGCGGTGATCGGCTGCGTGCTGTTGCTGGCGGCGTCCTACACCCCGATGGTCAATGAGCCCAGCTGGCGCGACTCCCAGCTGCGGGGCGTGCTCGACCCCGGCGTGGCCTGGTTGCAGGCGCGCATGCCGGGCATGCCCGAGCTGCCGCAGCTGCCCGGCGTGGACGCACTGCAGGGCCTGGCCGGCCTGCCGGCGGCGCTGCCGGAGGTGAATGCGGCGCAACTGCCCGGCGCGGAGTTGGGCAAGCCGGGCCTGACAGGCGATAATGGCGTGCTTGGCGGATTGCTGGCAGGGCGCGGATGGCCGCGACCACTGGATGAAACCCCGCAGCAGGCGGGAGACCCCACCGACGTGGGGGCGCGCAGCGGCAGCCCAGGTTCCTCGCAGCACAACGATCCGGCGCGCGTGCGCCCGGATCAGCCTGTTCCCGCACGGAACGGGTCCCCCGGCCAGGCACGGCCACCTTCACTGTAGATGGGCACAGCCCAGCGGAGATTCGCACCATGTGTGGCATCGTCGGAATCGTCGGCAACCAGAACGTCGCCGGGCAGTTGTATGACGGCCTGACCGTCCTCCAGCATCGTGGCCAGGACGCGGCCGGCATCGCCACCGCCGACGGCACGCGGCTGCGCGTGCAGAAGGCCAACGGGCTGGTCCGCGACGTGTTCGACGCCAAGCGGATGTCGACCCTGGAAGGCCGCGTCGGCATCGCCCACGTGCGCTACCCGACCGCCGGCTCCGAAGGCATGGACGAGGCGCAGCCGTTCTACGTGAACTCGCCGTACGGCATCGCGCTGGCCCACAACGGCAACCTGATCAATACCGAAGCCCTGCGCCAGCAGGTGTTCGAACAGGACCGCCGCAACGTCAACACCGACTCGGACAGCGAAGTGCTGCTGAACGTGTTCGCCTACGAACTGGACGCGCAGCGCCAGCTCACCCCGGAGGCGGCCATCCGCGCCGTGGCCGGCGTGCACCGCCGGGTCAAGGGCGGCTATGCGGTGATCAGCGTGGTGCTGGGCCTGGGTTTGGTGGCCTTCCGCGACCCGCACGGCATCCGCCCGCTGGTGCTGGGCAAGCGCGCCCACGCCGAAGGCGATGAATACATCGTGGCGTCCGAATCGGCCGCGCTGGACGTGCTGGGCTTCCAGCGCGTGCGCGACGTGCGTCCCGGCGAAGCGCTGGTGATCACTGCGCGTGGCGAGCTGTTCTCCGAGGTCTGCGCCGAGCCGGCCGAACACAGCCCGTGCATCTTCGAGTACGTGTATTTCGCACGTCCCGATTCGATGATCGACAACGTGTCGGTGCACAAGGCGCGCATGCGCATGGGCATCAAGCTGGGCGAGAAGATCCTGCGCCTGCGTCCGGACCACGACATCGACACCATCATCCCGATCCCGGACACCTCGCGCGACGCCGCGCTGGAGATCTCCAACACGCTCGGGGTGAAGTACCGCGAAGGCTTCATCAAGAACCGCTACATCGGCCGCACCTTCATCATGCCGGGGCAGGGCGAGCGCGTGAAATCGGTGCGTCGCAAGCTCAACCCGATCCACCTGGAGTTCCGCAACCGCGTGGTGCTGCTGGTGGACGACTCGATCGTGCGCGGCACCACCAGCCAGCAGATCGTGCAGATGGCGCGCGACGCCGGCGCGCGCAAGGTGTACCTGGCCAGCGCCGCGCCGCCGGTGCGTTACCCCAACATCTACGGCATCGACATGCCGGCCGCCGAAGAACTGGTGGCGCACAACCGCAGCATCGAAGACATCGAGAAGCACCTGGGCTGCGACTGGTTGATCTACCAGGACATCGAAGACATGGAAGCGGCGGTACGCGAAGGCAACCCGGAGCTGAAGGCCTTCGATTCGTCGTGCTTCAACGGCGTCTACCCGACCGGCATCGAGCCGGGGTACTTCGAGCGCATCCAGCAGTTGCGTTCGGACGATGCCAAGCACAAGCGTCGCGCCTGAGGCTACGCCGATGGCCGAGCAGTTGCCGCTGGAGGCGGCCGGTGACCTGCTGCGCGCCGCGCAGCAGTGTCTGGCCGCAACGGACCCGCTGCAGAAAGTCGCGCTGACCCAGGCCTACGCGGTGCAGTTCCGCGCGGGCCAGCTCAAGGCCCGCGCCGCTGCCGCGCCGCCCGCGCCGATCCGCATGCCGGGTCGGCCGCCCAGGCCGAACCTGGTGCACCCGCGCGACCTGCCCAAGCGCGGGCTGGGCAGTGCGGAGGGACGCGCCGCGTTCATCCATGCCATCGCGCATATCGAACTCAATGCCATCGACCTGGCCTGGGACGCGGTGTACCGCTTCCGTGGCCTGCCCGGTGCGTTCCATGCCGACTGGGTGAGCGTGGCCGACGACGAATCACGCCATTTCATGCTGCTGCACGGGCGGCTGCAGGCGCTGGGATTCGACTACGGGGATTTCGACGCCCATAACGGCCTGTGGGAAATGTGCGAGAAGACCGCGCACGATGGGCTGTCGCGCATGGCGCTGGTACCGCGCGTGCTGGAGGCCCGCGGGCTGGATGTCACGCCGGGCATGATCAACAAGCTGCGGTCGGCCAACGACCACGCCACCGCCGATGTGCTGGAGATCATCCTGCGCGAGGAAGTGGCGCACGTGGCCGCCGGCTCGCGCTGGTATCACTGGTACTGCAAGCGCGACGGCGTCGAACCGCGCGAACGCTTCATCGCGCTGTTGAACGAGTACGCCGGCGGCTTCCTGTATGGCCCCTTCAACCTGGAGGCGCGCCTGCTGGCCGGGTTCGACGAAGAAGAACTGGCCAACCTGATCGAACAGGCCGGCCGCACCAGCGGCCCGGTGCGATAACACCACACCGCGTGCAGCCACCCATGGGGTGGCTCTACCGCATCACGCCCGCGTAGAGCCACCCCATGGGTGGCCGCACGCAGACCACAAGCCAAGGTAGAGCCACCCCACGGGTGGCTGCACGCAGACCACACGCCCAGGTAGAGCCACCCCATGGGTGGCCGCACGCAGACCACGCGCCCAGGTAGAGCCACCCCATGGGTGGCTGCACGCAGATCACACGCCCAGGTAGAGCCACCCCATGGGTGGCCGCACGCAGACCACAAGCCCAGGTAGAGCCACCCCACGGGTGGCCGCATGCAGACCACACGCCCAGGTAGAGCCACCCCATGGGTGGCTGCACGCAGCCCACGCGCCAAGGTAGAGCCACCCGATGGGTGGCTAGCCCACCACGTCTGGTGGCTGCACGCACATCACGCGTTGGGCAACACCACGCGTTTGCCATCCTCGGTGGGTCGGTTGATGTAGAACAGTCCCGGCCCGGGGCGATACGGCAATTCGCGGGTGCCTTCATCGGCGGCGTAGAGCAGGGCGGTATCGCCGAGCGCATCGAAGTTCCAGTGCGCCGACTGCATCAGGTACTGCTGCCGCAGCAGCTGTTCCTGTGCCGCATCCAGCGCCTGGCCCGACACCAGCCGCGCGGCGATCGGCCGCAGCACGTCGGGCAGGGTGAGCTCGGCCACGTCGTCGGCATCGGCCAGCCAGCGCACGCCCGCCGCGGCTGCACGCTGCTGCATCAGCCGCAAGGCCACCCACTGGTAGCGCCCGTCGATGTTGCGTTTCAACACCACCGCAGCATGGGCATACAGCACCCACTGCGGCAGTACGCTGGCACTGCCGGCCACCCGCTGGGCCTGCCAACGGTGCCATACATCCACCCACACCGCGTCATCGCCCAAGCCCAGCTCGGCTTGCCAACGCTGGCACGCCGCCCGCGCCTGCCGGTACACCTGCGTGCCCTGCAGCAGGTGCAGCGGCGGCACCTCGGTGTCGGCCAGGCCGTGCCCGGCAACGCGCTGGCCGAGCGGGCGGGTCAACAGCTTGGGCCCTTCGATGCGCTGGTCGTAGCCGCCGCCGATGTTGGCGTGCACGCCGGGCAGGGCGATCTCTTCGTGCTGCGGTGCCACCGAGGTCAGCGCGAAGTGGTAACGGTGTTCGTCGCGCGCGGCAATCTGCACCACCTTGGCGGCGCACCCGGCCGGAAGCGCGACATCGGGCAGTTCGTCGCGCTGCTGCGGGTTGATCGCCACCACCGTGTCGAACAGACCGACAAAGCGCGCCGGACGTGCGGGCACGGCCGCCTCGTGGGCCAGCTGCCAGCCGGTGCGGTGCAGCTGCTCACGCAGCCACGCGCGGCCGTCGGCGCGGTTGAGCCGGGTGAGCGCGTCGCGTGCGGATGCGGCGCCGCGCGAGAAACCGAACAGGTCGATATGCAGCGTCTCCAGCACCGCCTGCGGATGGGTTCGCGCCAGCGCCCGCAGCGCATCGGGCAGCAGTTCGTCCAGCGCCCGCCGCGACTTGGCACGCACCCCGGTGCGCCCGATGCCGAAGGCCAGGCCCATCAGGTCGTCATCGGTGCCGGTGCGGGTGCCGGCGCCTTCGATGTAGATCGCCAGCGACACTGCCGGGCCGCGCACCGGCTGCGCACGGTCGTCGGGATACAACGCATGCAGCCGCGCGATGTTGGTCAGTCCGTTGCTGTAGCTGCTGGTCAGCCGGCTCTGGTAGGGCGAGGCGTCATCGGCCACCAGTGGCGCCGGTGGCCGTGCGGTGGGGGTGGTGCTGCCGGGTGGGCGTGAGGCGTGCAGCAGGTTGTCGGCGTTGTTGCGGGTGCCGTCGAAGAACAGGCCGATCTGCAGCGACAGGGTCGCCGTGGGTGCCGGAGGGGGCTGTCCTGCCATGGCCATCTGATCCCGAGAGATGTGCCCAAAGTAGCGCGAAAACGACACGAACGCGACGTGGCTGAACCAGCCGGTCGGCGGTCACAGTTCGGAAAAGTGATCGAGTTTGTCTATTGAATTCACGCGATCAAGTGGAGCCATATGGGCGGGCCCGCTCGCAGGGGCAGCACCGTAACCACGATGTCCACCCCGTTTTCCACTCAAAGAGAGACGACACGATGTCCAGATCGATGAGCAAGGCCGCAGGTGTGATCACGTTGTGCCTGGTCGCGGCTGGCGCGGCCAGCGCTGCCCCGCTGTTTGAACCGGTGACGGTGCTCAGCCGTGCCGGCAGCGCCAACCAGGCCGCTGCGCAGGCGGTGCTGTCGGCCGCCTCCACGGCGGCGGTGCAGGAGGTGCGGATCGATGCCGCCGCAGTCAATGCCGGCCAGCGCCAGCTGGAGTTCGAGCTGCTGGGTACGCCGGTGCAGGCGCTGCAGCAGCGCGTGGAGGCCCTGCCCGACGGCGGCAGCGTCTGGTACGGCCAACTGCAGGCGCGCAGCGCCAAGCTGGGCGCGCGGGCCGCCGCCAACGACCCGGCCAATTCGGTGATCCTGGTGCGCAACGGCGACACGGTTACCGGCTCCATCCGCAAGGATGGCCAGCTGTACCGCCTGCGCCCGCTCAGCGATGGGCGCCATGTGCTGGTGGAAGTGGACGAGTCGCGCATGCCGGCCGACCACCCGGCCGATTACAACAGCCTGCCGCGGATCGCGATGCCGGTCAGCGACCGCGCCGGCATCGCGGCGGCCTCATCGGGCACGCCGGCCACCATTCGCGTGCTGGTCGTAGCGACCAACGGCGCGGTGGCCGCATACGGCGGCAACATGCAGTCGCTGGTGCAGCTGGCGGTGGCCGAATCCAACCAGGGCTACGTCAACAGCAACGTGGGCATCACCCTGCAGCTGGCCGGTTACGAGACCACGCCCTACGTGGAGTCGAGCAGCTTCTCCACCGACCTGGCGCGCTTCCGCAGCACCAGCGACGGGGTGATGGACAGCATCCATACCAGCCGCAATACCACCCGCGCCGACGTCGCCGTGCTGGTGATCAACAACGCCAGCTCGTGCGGCCTGGCCTCGGGCATCGGCTCCACTGCGGCCACCGCGTTCGCTGCGGTGCATTGGGACTGCGCCACCGGCTATTACTCCTTCGCGCATGAAATCGGCCACCTGCAGAGCGCGCGCCACGACATCGCCACCGACCCGAGCACCTCGCCGTACGCCTATGGCCACGGCTATCGCTACGAGCCGGCCACCGGCGCGCGCTGGCGCACGATCATGGCCTACGCGTGCACGGCAGGTTGCCCGCGCCTGAACTTCTGGTCCAACCCGAACATCAACTACAACGGCGTGCCGATGGGCATTGCCAGCAGTGCCGACAACCAGCGCGTGCTGGTCAACACCAAGGCGGCGGTAGCCGCGTTCCGCTGAGTCTGGCCAACGCCCTGCCCGCGACCGCACGCTGCGTTCGCGGGCAGGGCGACGGGGTCAGGCAGGATCGGTCGCGTCCGGGCGGCAGCGCCGCAGGGCGGTCTGGCCGTCGCCGGGCTCGATCCGGCCGGGCGGTAGGTCGCCGCCGGCGGAGGTGCTGTCGGCGTCGATGAAGAGCAGCAGATTCACGATCGCGCTGGTGGCCACATAGGCGGTGTCGCCCTCGGCCGTGGTCACACCGCGATACAGGCGCGGGGTCTTGCCGCACACCACCAGCTCGTAGGCCATCGCGCCGACGCCCTCGCCATCGCCGGCCTTCAGCTGCATGCGTTCGCCATAGGGACCGCTGCCGAAGCGCTCCAGCAGCACCCAGCCCTGCGCGGGAGGCGCCTGTTCGAACGCGAACACGGGCGTGCGTCCCTGTGCGTCGGTGATGCCCTGGTAGACATCCTTTTCCGCCGCCACGAACGGCAGGTCGAACGCGGTGTGCGACAGCGCGAACGGCCGCAACGCGGCCGGGTCGCCGCTGACCGTATCGCGCAGCACGAACTGGTAGTGGTGTGGGCCGCTGCCCACCTGCGCGGCGTGCGGGTCGGGGGCGATCTGTTCCACCTGCGGTGATGCGGCGGCGGGGGCGGCGCTGGCTGCCGCAGGCGCGCCCAGCGAAAGCAGCGCGGCCAGCAGCAGGGCCGGTGTGGAGTCGATCATCCGTGATCCTTGATCGGCTCAGCGCGCCAGCGTGTCCAGGCTCCAGCCCTGCGCGGTCACGCGCAGCACCGAGCCCTGTTCATACCAGTCGCCCAGGACAATCCGCGTGCACGGGCGACCGCCGACCTGCAGCGCATGGATGGCCGGGCGGTGGGTGTGGCCGTGGATCATGGTGTCCACGCCGTGCCGCGCGAAGGTGGCCTCCACTTCGGCCGGTGCCACGTCGGTGACGGTTTCGAAGCCGGCGCGGTCGTCCTGCTTCATTTCCGACTGGCGTGCCTGGCTGGCGTCGCGCGCCTTCTGCGCGAAGGCGATGCGCGCGGCCAGCGGCTGCGACAGGAACTGCGCCTGGAACACCGGGTCACGGGTCTGCGCGCGGAACTGCTGGTAGGCCACGTCGTCGGTGCACAGCAGGTCGCCGTGCTGCAGCAGTACCGGGCGGCCGTACAGGTCGATCACGCTGGGGTCGGGCAGGATGCGGAAGCCGGCGCGGCGCGCGTAGTCGTTGCCGACCAGGAAGTCGCGGTTGCCGCGGATGAAGTACACCGGCACGCCGGCATCGGCCACCGCATGCAGCGCGTCAGCCACCGCGTCGGCGGCGGCGGAGGGGGTGTCATCGCCGATCCAGGCTTCGAACAGGTCGCCCAGGATGTACAGCGCGTCGGCCTGCATCGCTTCATCGCGCAGGAACGCCAGGAACAGCTCGGTGATGGCTGGACGACTCGGGTCCAGGTGCAGATCGGAAATGAACAGCGTGGTCATGCGCGCATTGTAAAACGGGTCGGGCGGCTCTGCGGCGGCCCGCATCATCGGGTTACATCGGCAACGGCAGCCAGCGCAGGCTGGCACCGGCCAGCGCGGTGGCGATCGCCGTGGCGGCCAGTACGTCGCTGGGATAGTGCAGCCCCAGCACCACCCGCGACAGCCCCACCGCGGCGGTGAACGGCACCAGCAGCGGTGCCAGCCACGGGTAGTAGGCCAGGGCGACGATGGTGAACGACACCGCGTGCAGGGTGTGCCCGGACGGGAAACTGAATTCATCCAGCGGCGCCACCCAGGCGCGGATGCGCAGGTCGGCGGCATACGGGCGCGGGCGCCGGGTCCAGCGTTTGAGCCCCTTGTACAGCAGCAGCGCCATCAGCCCGGTGGCGGCCATGTGCAGTGAGGCCTGCAGCCCTTCAAACCCGTCCAGCAGCACCAGTGCGGCCATCAGCGCGTACCAGAACACGCCATCGCCCAGCCGGCTGACCACGGCGAACGCGCGGCGTACCCGGCGGCGCCGGCAGTAATGGTTGGCGCGGCGGCACCAGCGGGTTTCGTGCCCGCGCAGGGCCTCAAGCGGCGTGGTCGGCATGCGGCCTCCGGGCCTGGGCCAGTTCGGACAACAGGGCATCGAATTCGGCCACCACCTGCTGTGGGTGCAGCCGTTTCATCGCGGTGGCCGCGTTGCGTCCCAGCCGGGCCCGCAGCACATCGTCACCGGCCAGCTGCAGCGCGGCATCGACGAATTCGCTGTCGGTGTTCACCGCCATGCCATTTTCGTCAGTGCGCAGGTACTCGCGTGCTGCGCCGTAGTCGAAGGCCACTGTGGCCACGCCGCTGGCCATCGCTTCCAGGGTGACGTTGCCGAAGGTCTCGCTGCGGCTGGGGAACAGGAACAGGTCGCCGCTGGCGAAGTGACGCGCCAGGGCGTCGCCCCGCTGCACGCCGCAGAAGATGAAGTCGGGATTTTCATGCGCCAGTTTTTCGCGCGAGGGGCCATCGCCCACCCAGATGAAGCGTGCCTTGGGGCGGATCTGCTGCAGGCGGCGGAACGCTTTCACCGCCAGCCCGAGGTTCTTTTCCGGCGCGATGCGGCCCACGTAGATCGCCGCAAAGCCGTTGCCGTCGATGCCCCATTCTTCGCGCAGGGCGGGGTCGCGTCGCGGTGGTTCAAACTGACTGCTGTCCACGGCACGGGCCAGCAGGCGTACGCGGTCGAAGCCCTGTTCGCCCAGGAACTGCTGCAGTTCCTGGGTGGGCACCAGCGTGGCATCGGCCTGGTTGTGGAAGCGCCGCATCCAGCGCAGGGCCGCGGCCTGCAGCCAGGCCACGCCGTAGTCGGGCAGGTATTCGTCGAAGCGGGTATGGAAACCGCTGGCGACCGGAATGCCCAGCCGGCGCGCGGTGCGCAGTGCCGACCAGCCCAGGGGGCCTTCGGTGGCGATGTAGATCGCATCGGGGCGTTGCAGCTGCCAGTGGCGTGCCAGGCGCTTGGGCGCGGGCAGCCCGAAGCGCAGGCCGGGGTAACGCGGCAGGCCGGCTCCGCTGACCAGCAGGGTGCCGTCTTCGCTGTCGGCTTCGGTGGCCTGGCGCGGGCGTACCAGGTCCACCTGGTGGCCGGCCGCGCGCAGTCCCTGTTCCAGCCCCTGCACGGTCAGGGCGACGCCGTTGACTTCAGGGGGGTACGTTTCAGTGACGATGGCATAGCGCATGGCGGGCCTCCGGTATGCGGCCATGCTGGGCCCGCGCGATGTAGCGCCCATGACGCACGCATGACCGGCCGATGACGCCCGCTCGGCGCAGCGGTGGCCGTGCCTGGATAGAGGGGGCCACGGGACACGCTGCAAGTCCCGGCGCGCCATTCCTGGCGCTCACGGAAGGGGCCTGCGCTTCTTTGCGCACCGATAGCGTGTCCGGGGCAGGTGCGGGTGGAGGGGCGGGACCCTCCACCGCATGGATGCGGTGGCGGAGCCTACACGGACGTACTTGCGGCGTGTCCCGCCCCTCCGCCCGCACCTGACCACACACGTACAGCCCCGCACCCGCCGCTGGCGCGCCCGCGCAAACGGAAGAACAACCAAAAAAAACCACGGCCCCGAAGGGCCGTGGTTGGGTGTTGCGGTATTACCGGGCAGCGATCAGAACTGCTGCTTGTACTGCATGTACACGAAGCGACCGATGTCGAAACCGCCGTAGTACGAGTACACCGAGTTCGGCTTGGTGTACATCACCGGGCCGAGACGGTTGAACACGTTGTTGGCGCCGATCGACACGGTGGCGTTCCACGGCAGCTTGTAGCGGGCCTGCACGTCGTGGAAGGTAACCGAGCCACGCTCGTTGTAGTTGCGTGCGCCCTTGTACCACGGAGCGTACACGCCCGGATCGGAGCACTCGTCCGGATGGTTCGGCAGGCTCAGGCACTGCTCCTTCACACCGGAGTAGTAACGCGCGCTCCAGCTGACGCCGAAGTTCTCCAGGTCCCAGCCCACGGTGGCGTTGGAACGCACGCGGAAGCCGATGCCGGTGTTGGCGGCGATGCCGTTGATGGTGGTCGGCACGGTCGCCGCATCGTTGGACGAACGGTAGATGTTCGAGCTGACGTACGTGGTGGACCAGGAGGTGCTCAGCTTGCCGTAGTCGGTATCCAGACGGTAGCTCACGTCCATGTCGTAGCCTTCGGTCTCGGCGAAACCGGCATTGCGGTTGCCGAACTTCAGGCCGGTGACGATGCCGGTGACCGGATCACGCGTGAAGCGGGCGCAACGCGACTCGATGTTCTGCTCGTAGCAGTCGATCAGGATCTGATTCGGGCTGTCGGAGACGATCGTGTTGTCGATGCGGATCTTCCACCAGTCCAGCGACACATTGAAGTTGCTGATGAAGGTGGGGCTCCAGACCACGCCCAGCGTCTTGCTGGTCGAGGTTTCCGGCAGCAGGTCCGGGTTCGAGCCGGAGGTGAACGGAACCGGCGTGGCCGCGCTCGAACCGGTGGTGGGCTGACGGGTCGAATCGAGCTGACGGAAGCTGGCGACGTTGGCGATGTCCTGCGCACAACGGGCACGCACGCTGCTGCTGCTCTTGGCCGAGCCGTACACGCTGTCGCACGGATCGGTGAAGGTTGCGAACGTTTCCGAACCGCCACCGAACAGGTCGTTGATGGTCGGGGCGCGGAAGCCCTCGGCCCAGGTACCACGCACCAGCAGCTGGTCCAGCGGACGCCACTTGAAGCCGAACTTGCTGTTGAGGGTGTCACCGAAGGTGTTGTAGTCCGAGTAGCGCGTCGCGGCGCTGAAGCTCAGCTCCTTGGCGAACGGCAGGTCGGCCAGCACCGGCACGTTCACTTCCAGGTACGCTTCCTTGACCTTGTACGCGCCACCGGTCGGGCCAGCGGCCAGGTTGGTGGTCGCGCCGGTCTGGGCGAGCGCATCGGGGATGAACTTGCCGTTTTCTTCGCGGTTTTCCAGGCCGAAGGCGAAGCCCACATCGCCCGCCGGCAGGGTGAACGCACTGCCGCTGAGGTTGGCGAACCAGTTCTTGGTCGAGGTCTGACCGGTGGCGTTCTCTTCCGGGAACAGCCAATCCTGCAGCGCTTGGTTGCCGTCCAGGCCGTACGGGTCCTGCACGCCGTACGGCACCAGCGGGTTCCACACCATGCAGTTGGCCTTCGGAGCTGCCGCGCTGCCGCACTCGACCTTGCCGGTCGCGGTGTTCAGGTACGACGGGCCGACCGCATCAATGACGCGCTGCTTGTGCAGGTTGCCGGTGGTGTGCTGGGTCAGCTCGTTCTTGCTGTACTGGTAGCCCACTTCCCAATCGAAGTAGCGCTCGCCCAGGTCGAACGAGCCCTCAAAGGAGGCCACGGCGCGGTAGGTCTTCAGCTCGCTGGTGCTGGTACGCGGCAGTTCCCAGGTACGACGGTTCCACTGCATCGCGGTCGGGGCAGCGTAGCCGTTCTTGTTGCCGAACGGATTGAAGTAGCTGTCGATCGACATGTTGCCGACGTTGTTGGCACCCAGCGCGCTGGAGGCCAGCGGGTAGCCGGCGGTGACGCGGGTCGACTCACGCTTGTTGTAACCGAGTTCGGTCTTGAAGCGGATGTTCTCGGTGATGTCGGCCTGGCCGGAGAAGAACACCGAATCACGCTTGATCGGATAGCTCAGGTGCATCTGATCGTTGGTGTTGCTGGTGTCGCCGGTGAACGCGGCCGGGTTGGTCAGGTGGTAGTTGCCCGGCTTGGTCGGATCGGCGCCACGGTTGAGCGAGTAGTCGCACCCGGCAGCCTTGGTGCAGCCCGGGCCGCCCTTCAGGCCGGTGAACTGGCCCCACTGGCTGGTGGTGGTCCAGCCTTCGGTCGGGTGGCGGTCGGTGTTGCTGTACTGGCTGAAGCCGCGGTCACGCGCCCACACGGCCTTTTCTTCCGAATGCTCGGCGGCAAACGTGGCCGAGAGGCGATCGTTGGACCAGCCGGCAACCACGTCGAAGCGGTCACGCGCGCCGTCGCCTTCGCTGAACTGGCCGTGGTACACGTTGGCGGTCACGCCGTTGACGTTGCTGCGGGTGATGATGTTGACCACGCCGGCCATGGCGTCGGAGCCGTAAATGGCCGAGGCGCCGTCCTTCAGGATCTCGACGCGCTCGATCGCAGACACCGGCAGGACCGAGAGGTCCTGGTAGCCGGAGGTGCTGATGCCCAGGCGGCGACCGTTGATCAGCACCAGCGTGCGCTGGGTGCCCAGGCCGCGCATGTCGACGTAGGTACCGCCGGCATTTTCACCGGCGGTCAGCACGTTGGCGCGGCTGATCGTCGGGCTGCCCATCGCGGTGACGTTCTGCAGGATGTCCGAGACCGAGCTGAAGCCCTGGCGCTCGATGTCCATGCGGGTCAGGGCCAGCACCGGCTGGGCGGTTTCCACGTCGACCTGGCGGATGCGCGAACCGGTGATCTCGATACGGTCAAGGTTGGTAGCTGCCGGCGCGTCCTGTGCCATCGCCGGGGCGGCCATCAGGCCTGCGGTGCCGGCGACCAGGGCATAGCGGATCGCCTGCCCCAGTACGTTGGTGCGTGAATTCATGTGGCTCTCTCTCTCGTTTGGAACTGGATCAAAAAGAGTCGGCGGGCCCAAGTTCCCGCGTCCCCAAAAATCCGACCGTGTGAAGGCCGGTTCCTTGATCATAGTCTCGGTCGTTAATACTTTGTAAATAGTCCGGGAAGAAATTCTCACGGACTTCTAACGAGCGAGACAAAACTGCAAGAGAAGCAATGACTTGTCGTGGCGGTTCAGCGGCTACTTCGTATCGCAATGTGTCGAAATGTAGCAATTTGATGCAATGCGGCATGGTTCCCGCGCAAACCGGCGCCGCACACGGCGGTGGGACCGGCCCGCAAACAGACACGACGGTGCGGCGCCTGCCGGGGGTGTGGGCGGGCAGCGGAAGGGGGCAAGGTGGGATCGCCGCCGCCGGGTACGCCACGCGGCACTAACGGCGCAGGGAGGTGGCCCGCGCGGCTGCGCGGGCCGGTGAACTCAGGCCACGAACGGCCGGAACTGCACGCCCAGCCCGGCCATGCCCTCGGTTTCGCCGATCAGGTCGGCGCGCAGCAGCGGCCGCGCGTCGATGTAGGCCTGGGGCAGGATCAGCGACAGCCGGGTGTCGTCGGCGGTCAGTTCCAGCGCGGGCATCGGGGTTTCTTCGTGGGCCCGGTTGAGCAGCACCGCCAGCCGCAGCAGTGCGGTCATGCGCCGCGCCGGTTGCAGCAGGCGCTCGGGCAGCGCCTCGAACGCCGACTTGGAGATATTGCGGCGGTGGCTGCGCACCAGCGCGGCCAACAGCTGCTGTTCCTGCCGGGAGAAGCCGGCGATGTCCGAGTTCTCCAGCACGTAGCTGCCGTGCACGTGGTAACCGCTGTGGGCGATCATCAGGCCCAGCTCGTGCAGGCGCGCGGCCCAGCCGAGCATGCGCGCGTCGTCGGGGTCCAGCGCCCAGCTGTCTTCGACCTGGGCCAGCAGGTTCATCGCGGTGTGCTCGACGCGGTCGGCCTGCACGATGTCGATGCCGTAGCGCAGGGTCAGCGCGGCTACCGATTCGTCGCGCAGGTCGTTTTCGCTGGCGCGGCCCAGAATGTCGTACAGGATGCCTTCGCGCATGGCCGCCTTGCTGACCAGCAGCTTCTGCAGGCCCAGCGCCTGGAAGGCCGCCTCCAGCACCAGGATGCCGCCGGCGATGATCGGCCGGCGGTCGGCCGACAGTCCGGGCAGGTTGATGTCTTCGATGCGCTTGGCCTTGAGCAGCTCATCGCGCAGCTGCGGCAGGGCTTCGGCGGTGATCGCGCCCTTGCTCAGCTTCATGGTGGCGCAGATCTCGCTGATCGCCTTGTGCGTGCCCGACGAGCCCAGCGCTTCGTGCCAGCCCAGCGCCCGGTACTTGTTGGCGAACTGCTGGAACTCCGCGCCGATCTCGGTCAGTGCGTCCTTCCAGCGCTTGCGGCTGAGCTTGCCCCCCGGGAAGAACCGGCGCGTGCTGGCGATGCAGCCGGCCTGCAGGCTTTCCCGCTCCAGGGTCTGCATGCCCTGGCCGATGATGAATTCGGTGGAGCCGCCGCCGATGTCGATCACCAGCCGGCGCTGGTCCGGCTTGGGCGGTTGCGCGTGGGCCACGCCCAGGTAGATCAGGCGGGCCTCTTCGCGGCCGCTGACCACTTCGATGGCATGCCCGAGCGCGGTCTCGGCCGGCATCAGGAAGGCCTGCGGCGAGCGCAGCTGGCGCACGGTGTTGGTGGCCAGCGCACGCACCCGGACCGAGGGAATCGCGCGGATGCGCTGGCCAAACCGCGCCAGGCATTCCAGCGCGCGCTGGCGCGCTTCGGCGGACAGGCCGCCCTTGCCATCCAGGCCATCGGCCATGCGCACGGTTTCGCGCAGGCGGTCGACCACCCGCAACTGCCCGAGCGTGTAGCGCGCGATGACCATGTGGAAACTGTTGGAACCCAGGTCGATGGCGGCGAGCAGGTCGCCATCCTGCAGGGCGGGCGGAGTCGTGGAGGTATGCGGCATTTGCGAATGTTAGCCGAAGGGTGGGTCGCGAAGTCACCGCGCGCCCTTCACATGGGCAGGCTGCGACGACCGGTCGCATCGAAGGGGGTACCGGTGCCGACCGTCGGTCGGCACGCGGGCGGTCCGACCAACGTACTCGAGGCGTACCGACCAACGGTCGGTCCCTACAGCCCCTGCATCAACGCCATCTGCGCCGCGTGCGGCGGTTCGTCGTGGCCGGGGGTGCACTTCAGGTAGCTGCCGTCGGCCTGCAGCTGCCACGCGTTGAGGTTGTCGTCCAGGTAGTTCTGCAGCACGTCGCGGTAGACCTTGCGCGCCAGCTCCGGGTCCAGGATCGGGAAGCAGGTTTCCACCCGGCGCAGCAGGTTGCGCTCCAGCCAGTCCGCGCTGGCGCAGTAGAGCTCGGCGGCGCCATCGTTGCCGAACCAGTAAACACGGCTGTGCTCCAGGAAGCGGCCGACGATCGACCGCACCCGGATGTTGTCCGACACCCCGGGCACGCCCGGGCGCAGCGTGCAGGCGCCGCGCACGATCAGGTCGATCTGCACGCCGGCCTGCGAGGCGGCATACAGCGCACGGATCACCTGCGGCTCGTTGAGGGCGTTCATCTTGGCGATGATCCGGCCCGGACGACCACTGGTGGCCAGGCGGGTCTCGCGTTCGATCCGCTGCAACAGGCCCGGGTGCAGGGTGAACGGCGATTGCAGCAGGCGCTTGAGCTTGGTGCGCGGGGCCAGGCCGGACAACTGCTGGAACAGCAGGTGCACGTCGTTGCCGATGTCCGGGTCCGCGGTGATCAGGCTCAGGTCGGTATACGCGCGCGCGGTGCCGCTGTGGTAATTGCCGGTGCCCAGGTGCACGTAACGGCGCAGCTTGCGGCCCTCGCGGCGCACGATCAGCAGCATCTTGGCGTGGGTCTTGTAGCCCACCACGCCGTACACCACCTGCACGCCGGCTTCCTGCAGGCGGTCGGCCAGGCCCAGGTTGGCTTCTTCGTCGAAGCGCGCGCGCAGTTCCACCACCACGGTGACGTCCTTGCCGTTGCGCGCGGCCTGGATCAACGCGTCGACAATCTGCGAATCCTTGCCGGTGCGGTACAGCGTCTGCTTGATCGCCAGCGCGTTGGGATCCACCGCGGCCTGCTTGATCAGGTCCAGCACCGGAGTGAACGCATCGAACGGATGGTGCAGCAGCACGTCCTTGCGCGCCACCACGTCGAAGATGCCGTCGCCATCGCGCAGCACGCGCGGGCTGAGGGTGGGGTACTTCAGTTCCGGGCGGGCCAGCAGGTCGTACAGCTGGATCACGCGGTTGAGGTTGACCGGCCCGTCGATGCGATACACCGCATTTTCGGTCAGGCCGAAGTTCTGCAGCAGCGTGCGCACGATGTCGCGCGGGCAGTCCTGCGCGATCTCCAGCCGCACCGCCGGCCGGTAGCCGCGGTCGACCAGCTCGTCGCGCAGTGCCAGCGCCAGGTTCTCGACCTCTTCCTCGTCCACCACCAGTTCGGAATTGCGGGTCACGCGGAACTGGTAGGCCCCCTGGACTTCCATGCCCGGGAACAGTTCATCGACGAAGGTCGACAGCACCGAGGACAGGAACACATAGGTCTGGGCGCCGCCGAGCTTTTCCGGCAGCTGGATGATGCGTGGCAGCGAACGCGGCGCGCGCACGATGGCCAGGTGGCCGGCGCGGCCGAACGCATCGGTGCCCTTGAGCACCACCACGATGTTCAGCGACTTGTTGAGGATCTTCGGGAACGGGTGCGACGGATCCAGCCCCAGCGGCGACAGCACCGGCATGATCTCGTTGCGGAAATAGGCGCGCAGCCAGCGCTTCTGGCGGTGGTTCCAGGAGTGCCGGCCAAGCACGTCGATACCGGCCTCGTGCAGCGCCGGGCGCAGGGTTTCATTCCAGCAGCGGTACTGCTGGTCCACCAGCTGTGCGGCGCGGTCATGGATGGCGTTGAGAATCGCCTGCGGGGTCATGCCATCCGGGGCCGGCGGCAGGCCGAACTCCTGTGCATGGCGGACCGCGGCGGCGCGGATCTCGAAGAACTCGTCCAGGTTGGTGCAGGAAATGCACATGAAGCGCAGCCGCTCCAGCAGCGGCACCTGGGTGTCCATCGCCTGGGCCAGCACGCGGAAGTTGAAATCCAGCTGCGACAGCTCGCGGTTGATGTACAGCGCCGGGTCACGCAGTGGATCGTTGTCCACAGGCACGGCGATGGGAACGAGAGTGCTCATGCGGAAAGGTCTTCGGAAGAGGAAAGGGAGGCCGCGTCGGCGCGTTCGCGGACGTGGTCGGCATCGAAGTGGCACGCAAACACGCTGCCCTTGCCGACCTCGCTCTGGATCTCCAGGCGCGCATGGTGCAGGCCCAGGATGTGCTTGACGATCGACAGGCCCAGGCCGGTGCCGCCGCTTTCGCGCGAACGGCTGCTGGACACCCGGTAGAACCGCTCGGTCAGGCGCGGCAGGTGCGTGGCGGGGATGCCATAGCCGGTGTCGCGCACGCTGAGCACCACGCCCTGGCCCTCGCGCGCCAGCTCGACTTCGACCCGGCCACCGGCCGGGGTGTAGCGCACCGCGTTGGTGACCAGGTTGGAGAAGGCGCTGTGCAGTTCCTTGTTGGAGCCCTGCAGGTCGACCCCGGCACTGTCGATCACGCTGATCTGGTGGCGGCCCTGGCTGTGCGCTTCAGCCTCACGGCGCAGCGTGGCCAGCATCGGCGCCATCGCCACGGTTTCTTCTTCGGTATGTTCCTGCGATTCCAGCCGCGACAGGGTCAGCAGGTCCTCCACCAGCTGGGCCATGCGCTGGGACTGCTTGCGCATCTCTTCCAGCATCGGGCCGGTACCGGGGAAGTCCTCCGGCTCCATCATGTCCAGGTAGCCGTGCACCACGGTCAGCGGCGTGCGCAGTTCGTGCGACACATTGGCCACGAAGTCGCGGCGCACCTGTTCCAGCCGCAGCAGCTTGCTCACATCGCGGGCGATCAGCAGCCAGTAGTCGGGCGAGTAGGGAATCAGGCGCAGGTTGAGCCGGATCGCCGGGTCGACCGGGGAGGGCACGTCCAGGATCGGTTCGGCATTGCGCCCGCCGGCCAGCCAGTGGGCCAGCGGCATCGGCTGCAGGCGCTCGACCAGGGCCTCGCCCAGGTCACCGGGATGGTGCAGGCCCAGCAGCGAGGTGGCTGCTTCGTTGAACCACTGCACGCGCTGGCTGTTGCGGTCCACCACCACCACCGCGTCGGGCAGGGCGGCGGCGGCGGCGCGGTAGCTGCGCAGCATGTCCAGCAGGCGCCGCTTGCGCGTGCGCATTTCCAGCTGGTTGCGGTACAGCAGGCGGTCCAGTTCGTTCCACACGCCGTTGCCGCCGCCCATGTCCCAGCGCTGCCGGGCGGTCAGCCGGCGCAACACCCGGCGCAGCCGCCAGTAATGCCAGGCCAGTGCGCCGATGGAGGCCAGCGCGATGCACATCCACACATGGCCGGTGAGCAGCCCCAGCACGCCGGCGGCGAGCAGCAGCAGGGCGAGGGTGGCCAGTGTCTTCAACCAGGCAGAACGGATGTGGCGCGGCATTGCGGTCTCGCGGAAGGTGCGTTCCCCGGCGTGATCCGGGGAAAAGCGGGGCGCTGCTCCAGCATGCAGCGGGACTCTGCCCCGCTCCCGAAACGTAAAGCGGGGGCTCTGCCCCGCTGCCGAAACGTAGAGCGGGGCTCTGCCCCGCTGCCGAAGCGTAGAGCGGGGCTCTGCCCCGCTGCCGAAGCGTAGAGCGGAACGTTGCCCCGCCGAATCGTAGAGCGGGGCTCTGCCCCGCTGCTGGAGCAGCCCGAGCGTAGCAGAAGGCAGGCGGTGATCAGGTCGAAGTGGAGAAGCGGTAGCCGGCGCCGCGCACGGTCTGCACCATGTTTTCCGCCGCGAACGGTTCCAGCGTCTTGCGCAGCCGGCGGATGTGCACGTCGATGGTGCGCTCCTCCACGTACACGCTGCCGCCCCACACATGGTCCAGCAACTGGGCGCGGGTGTAGACGCGCTCGGGGTGGGTCATGAAGAAGTGCAGCAGGCGGTATTCGGTGGGGCCGATCGGCACCGGCTGGTCGCCGGCGAACACGCGGTGGGCGGCGCCGTCGATGCGGATCGAACCGACCGCCACGCTGCCGTCCTCGTCATCGTCGCGGGCGCGGCGCATCACCGCGCGGATCCGGGCCAGCAGTTCGCGGGCCGAGAACGGCTTGACCACGTAATCGTCGACACCGGCTTCCAGGCCGCCGACGCGGTCGTTCTCTTCGCCGCGGGCGGTCAGCATGATGATCGGCACCTCGCGGGTGAGGGCCTCCTTGCGCCAGCGACGGGCCAGGTCCAGCCCACTGGTGCCCGGAAGCATCCAGTCCAGCAGGATCAGGTCGGGGACGCGATCGGCGATCGCCGTCTGCGCTTCGCGCGCATCACCGGCATGGATGGGGTCGTAGTCGCCCTTGCGGAGGGCGAAGGCGACCATTTCGCGGATCGCGGGTTCGTCATCGACGATCAGAATGCGTTTCTGCACGTGCGCACCGTATTGCTTATCAGACCGGGATTGAGCCCAGTAGACTACGGTTTCATGACATGTTTGTGACGACCTGGGCGGCGATCGATGCCGATTGCCATGCGGTGGTCATCTGGCGACCGCGCCGCCACGGGCTCAGCGCCGTTCCAGCTCCGGGTCGCGGACGCCCTGGCGGCGCATTTCGAGCACGGTCGGGGTGATGCTCTCGATGCGTGCATCCACCCGCGCGCGGCCCACGTAGTCCAGGCCGGGCTGCTTCTTCAGGGCCTGCAGCTGGATCAGGGCCTGCTCCGGCCGGCCGTTCAGGTAGGCCGCCTCCGCGTAAGCCTCGCTGGCCCGCACGGTGTCGCCGGCCAGTTCGCTGGCCCGGGCGTACCGCAGCTGGAATACCGGATCATTGCCGCTTTGCGACAGCAGCGGACGCAGCATGGCCTGTGCGCGCTGGCCGGCCTCGCGGCCGCCCTGCTCGTTGAGGATTTCGGCGTAGGTCAGCGCCACCGGGCGGCTGCCGGGGTGCTGGCGCAGCAGCGTCTCGAAGCGGGCGTTGGCCTGGGCGGGCTGGCCGGCGCGCGACTCGGCCTGCCCCAGTGCTACCGCGACCCACAGGTTGTCGGGGTGGTCGCCCAGCAGCGCCGCCAGGTCGGTACGGGCCTGGGCGGCGCCGCTGTTGCGCAGCCGCGCCAGGGCCAGGCCGTAGCGCTGCGCCGGGCTCAAGCCGTCCTTCTGCGCGCGCTGCAGGTTTTCGTACTCGCGCACCACGTCGCCGGGGGTGTCGGCGCTGAGCACGCGCAGGCGTTCGCGCGCCCACTCGAACTGGCCGCTGGCGCCCCGGCTGAGGGCATTCACCGACAGCTGCATCGAGGCCGGCAGCAGCGGGTTGCCGCGCCGCACGATCGGGTCGGACAGCGCCGGGTCGGAAGGGTTCACCCGTTCCTGGCGGACCCCGCCGGGAACCTCGGTGGTCAGCAGCACGGTGTCCTTCTTCATCTGCTCGGCGCGGGCCTTGGCCTCGCTGATGCGGGTGGTATTGACCGGGTGGGTCTGCAGGAAGTCGGGCACCGAGTAGCCGCCGGCGTTGCCGCGCATCGAGGCGGACATGCGTTCGAAGAAGCCGGCCATCGCATCCACGTCGTAGCCGCTGCGGGCCAGGGTGCGGATGCCCAGGCGGTCGGCTTCGGATTCGTTGCTGCGGGTGTAGTTGATCTGGCGCTGCTGCATCAGGCCCATGCCCGAGGTGATCGCGGCCATGGTCGCATCGCCGGAGGAGCTGCCGCCGGCCTGCTGCGCGGCCACCACCGCGGCCAGCATGCCCAGCAGGATCGGGATCTGGTCGCGCTGGGCGCGCTCCACCCCGCGCAGCACGTGCTGCTGGGTGACATGGGCGATCTCGTGGGACAGCACCGCGGCCACCTCGTCCTCACGCTCGGCGGTCAGCACCAGGCCCGCGTTCACCCCCACGTAGCCGCCCAGCGTGGCGAAGGCGTTGATCTGGCGGTCCTTGAGCATGAAGAACGTGTAGGACTGGCGCGGCTGGGCACTGTTGGAGCCCAGCCGGGTGCCGATATTCTGCAGCCAGTCGTCCACCAGCGGGTCGTCCAGCAGGAACCCGTAGTTGCGCAGCTCGCGCAGCATCATCCCGCCGTACTCGGCCTGGCGGGCCGGGGTCAGCAGCTCACCGGCCGACGAGCCGATGTCCGGCAGCTTGCTGTCCTGGGCCGAGGCCAACGGCGCGGCCAGGGCGAGGGTGAGCGCGGCGGAGAGCAGCAGAGGGCGCAATCGAAGCTCCAGGACGGGCAGGGCGGGGGACCAGGCGGCAGCGTGACAGGCTCCATGCCAATCTGCGGTTAATCCACAGTGTTGCGGTCATGACATGGAAAAACCAGCGGCCAGCTACCATATACAGACACTCGTTTGTCCGTGGAGTTTCCCGTGAGCCAAGATGTTGCGTCCAACCCGGGTGGGGCCCCCGCCATCACCATCTATTCCACCGCTGTCTGCCCCTACTGCGTGGCCGCCAAGAACTTCCTGAAGAGCAAAGGGCGCGACTGGACCGAAGTGCGGATCGACCTGGACCCGGTCGAGCGCGACAAGATGATGGCCAAGACGCGCCGCACCAGCGTGCCGCAGATCTTCGTCGGCGAGGTCCACGTGGGCGGCTATGACGACATGATGGCGCTGCACAGGGCCGGCAAGCTGGAACCGCTGCTGGCCGGCGAGGGCCAGGCGTGAGCGCGGCCGACGACGGCAGCAAGGACCGCATCGCCGAGTTCACCGAATTCCGCCAGCGCATGAACCAGCGCATCCTGGGCGAGCCCAACCAGGTGGTCCGCCGCTTCTTCGCGCTGGACACCCAGACCTACCAGGCCGGCGCGCTGGATGTGAAGACCAAGGAGCTGCTGGGCCTGGTCGCCTCGATGGTGCTGCGCTGCGATGACTGCATCAGCTACCACGTGGCCCAGTGCAAGGACGCCGGGGTGACCCGCGAGGAATTCTTCGAGACCTTCTCGGTGGGCCTGGTGGTCGGCGGTTCCATCGTGATTCCGCACCTGCGCCGCGCGGTCGATTTCCTGGACCAGCTCGAAGGCGGTGCCGCAGCGCCGGCGGTTCACGAGCATTGAGGGCGGGGCCGCGGTGCGGCCCTGGCTCCGGGTGACGCCGGCGACGCGGCGGTGGGTATCCGTTCATGTTCGATATAACGTGCCCACCGACCAACGGTCGGTGGCTACCACCAATGGCGGATTTGGGTCCGTTGGGCGGCTCAGGCATAATTGCCGATGAAACTTCCCTTGCGCCCGTGCTCCGCGTAGCTGACGGACGGCGCTCCCCCTCGGTTCGGAATACACATCAATGACGCAGAAAATCACGGTCATCCGCGGTGACGGCATCGGCCCGGAGATCATGGACGCTACCCTGTTCGTGCTCGGCAAGCTGGACACCGGCTTTGAATACGAAGACGCCGACGCCGGCCTGGTCGCGCTGGAAAAGCACGGCGACCTGATGCCCGCTTCCACGCTGGAATCGATCGCACGCAACAAGATCGCCCTGAAGAGCCCGCTGACCACCCCGGTCGGCGGCGGCTTCACCTCGATCAACGTCAGCCTGCGTCGTCATTTCGACCTGTACGCCAACGTGCGTCCGGCCGTCTCGTTCCCGAACACCAAGTCGCGCTTCGGCGACGGCGTGGACCTGATCACCGTGCGTGAGAACACCGAAGGCGCCTACCTGGCCGAAGGCCAGGAAGTGTCGGCCGACGGCGAGACCGCCTTCTCCGGTACCCGCATCACCCGCAAGGGCTCCGAGCGCATCGTGCGCTACGCCTTCGAGCTGGCCCGCAGCACCGGCCGCAAGAAGGTCACCGCCGTGCACAAGGCCAACATCATCAAGTCGACCTCGGGCCTGTTCCTGGCCGTGGCGCGCGAAGTGGCGGCCAAGTACCCGGAGATCGAGTTCCAGGAAATGATCGTCGACAACTGCTGCATGCAGCTGGTGATGCGTCCGGAACAGTTCGACATCATCGTCACCACCAACCTGTTCGGCGACATCATCTCCGACCTGTGCGCCGGTCTGGTGGGCGGCCTGGGCCTGGCCCCGGGTGCCAACATCGGTGAGAACGCGGCCATCTTCGAAGCCGTGCACGGCACCGCGCCGGACATCGCCGGCCAGGGCAAGGCCAATCCATGCGCGCTGCTGCTGGCGGCCGCGCAGATGCTGGACCACGTCGGCCAGACCGACAACGCCGAGCGCCTGCGCAAGGCCATCGTCGCCACCCTGGAAGCCAAGGATTCGCTGACCGGCGACCTCGGCGGCACCGGCAACACCATGGGCTTCGCCCAGGCCATCGCCAGCCGCCTGTAAGCGGTCGGTCGACATCGGCAGAGTCCACAACGGGGCGCCTTCGGGCGCCCCGTTGCGTTGGGGCGGCGGCGCTGGCCGAGTCGCCGCAGCCATCGGCTAACTTGTGCGAGTTGTGCGCAAATGATGTGCGATAGAAGGGCTGGTTCGTGCGTGGCGGGCGCAGCATCCTGTGCCCACTTTCAACGCGCAGGAGCACCACGATGAACCCCACCGCCTTCGGCCTCGCCAGCCTGGCTGGCATGGCCGCCACCGCCCCGGTCGCCGTCGCCGAACCCGCCCATCCCACCATCCGCCACCTGGCCGGTGCCCCGGCAGTGGCCACGCTCGACGCCGCCAGGACCGCCGTGCTGGTGATCGATGTCCAGAACGAATACTTCGATACCCAGGCCGCGGCAGGCTTTGCCGGGGGCCGCATGGTCATTCCCGACGGCGTGGCCGCGCTGCGCCAGACCCGCCGCGTGGTCGACTTCGCCGATGCCCACGGCATCGGTGTCATCCATGTGCAGCATGTGCTGCCGGCGGGCGCGCCGCTGTTCGCGCAGGGCAGCGTCAACGCCGCCTTCCATCGCGACATGCAGCCGCGCCGTGGTGAAGCCGTCATTGCGAAGGACAACGTCAGCGTGTTCGCCGGCGCCTCCGCTCCGGTGTTGGACAAGGTACTCAAGGACGCCGGCATCGACACCTTGATCATCACCGGCCTGCAGACCCATGCCTGCGTCGTCGGCGCCGCCCGCGACGCGGCGGCCGCGCCGCGCGGCTATCGCGTCCTCGTGGTGTCCGATGCCAGTGCCAGCCGTGACCTGGATCTGGCCGACGGCACGCGCATCGGCCACCGCGCACTGCACGAGGCCTCCCTGGCGCAGATCCAGGACGCATTCGGCGAGGTCATGACCACCGACGCAATCCTGGCCCTGCCGGTGCGCGAGGCCGGGACCGGCGCTTGATAAGCTGGCGGGGCCCGCAACCGCGGTCCCGCCCCCCACCTGGAGCTGCCTGTCGATGGACCACTTCGCCGCCCTGCGCGCGCTGCGCGCCATCGTCGAGGCCGGCAGCTTCAGTGCCGCCGCCGAGCGGCAGGGAACCACCCACTCGTCCATGTCGCGGCAGTTGCGGCAGCTGGAAGAGCACCTGCAGGTCCGGTTGCTGGATCGCACCACCCGGCGGCTGTCGCTCACCGAGGCCGGCCGCGACTATTACCGCGACGCCGTGGCCCTGCTGGAGCGGCTGGAACTGGCCGACGACCGCGCCCGCGCCGTGCAGGCAGCGCCGAGTGGCCGGGTGCGCATCAGTGTGCCGCAGGTGGTCGCAAGCCAGGAGCTGCCCCACTGGTTACCCGGCTTCCTGGCCCGCTATCCGCAGGTGTCGCTGGACCTGTGCGCCGACGACCAGCTGGTGGATCTGGTCGGTGGCGGTTTCGACATGGCCCTGCGCATTGCCGCCGCCTTGCCCGACAGCCAACTGGTGGCACGCGAACTGGCGTGCTGCCCGCGCATCCTGGTCGCCGCACCGGCCTACCTGGCCCGGCACGGCCTGCCGCGCCACGTGGCGGATCTGCAGGCGCATACGCTGCTGGCGTTCCAGCCCGGCGCGGCCAGCACCCCGTGGCACCTGCAGGGGCCGCGTGCTGCGCAGGCCAGCGTGGAGGCCGGACAACGGCTGCGCGTGGATGCAACGCCCGCCCTGTATGCCGCCGTGCAGGCCGGCATGGGCATCAGCCTGTTCACCGCATTGACGGTGCAGGAGGACCTGCGCGCCGGCCGCCTGATCCGCGTGCTGCCCGGGTGGCATGCCGGTGAGCGCCGCTATTTCGCGCTGTACCCGCACGCCCGTTCGCTGGCACCGAAAGTGCGCGCGCTGGTGGACTACCTGGCTGCGCATTACGCTGGGCTGGTCAGCGCGGCTGCTTAGCGGTCGCCCAGCAACGGGACGCGTGAATGGAGTCGGTGTATCTGGTGGTCGCGCTGGGCGCGATCGTGGCGGGATTCGTGCAGGGCCTGTCGGGCTTTGCGTTCGGCATGGTGGCGATGTCGTTCTGGGCATGGACCCTGGACCCGCGGCTGGCGGCCACATTGGCGGTGTTCGGCGCGCTGGTGGGCCAGTTGCTGGCGGTGTTCACGGTGCGCCGTGGTTTCAACCTGCGGCTGCTGCTGCCGTTCGTGCTGGGGGGCCTGGCCGGCATTCCGCTGGGCGTGGCGGTGTTGCCGCACCTGGACATGGCGTGGTTCAAGGCGCTGCTCGGCGGGTTTCTGGCGCTGTGGTGCCCGGTGATGCTGATGGCGCGTTCACTGCCGCCGATCACCGTCGGTGGGCGCCTCGGCGACGCGGTGGCCGGCATGGCCGGCGGCGTGCTCAGTGGCATCGGTGGCTTCGCCGGGCCGGTGCCAACGCTCTGGGCCACGTTGCGTGGCTTCGGCAAGGACGAGCAGCGCGCGGTCATCCAGAACTTCAACCTGTCCATGCTGCTGGTCACCATGGGCGTGTACCTGGGCAGTGGCGTGGTCACCCGGCAGATGCTGCCGTACTTCGCCATCGTCGCGCCGGCCATGCTGGTGCCGACGCTGCTGGGCGCCCGTCTCTACATCGGCATCAGCGAAGCGCGCTTCCGTCAGATCGTGCTGGGCCTGCTGACCGCCTCGGGCGTGGCGCTGCTGGCCTCGGCACTGCCCACGCTGCTGGCCCGCCACGCCGGCGCATGAAAAAGGGCGCCCGAAGGCGCCCTTTGGTGTTTCCCTGGCGGTGAATCAGCGCTGCTGGATCTTCGACAGCAGGCGCAGGAATTCCACGTACAGCCACACCAGCGTCACCATCAGGCCGAACGCGCCGTACCACTCCATGTACTTCGGTGCGCGTGCTTCGGCACCGGTATCGATGAAGTCGAAATCCAGCACCAGGTTCAGCGCGGCCACCACCACCACGAACAGGCTGAAGGCAATACCGACCCAGCCGCCTTCATGGATCATCGGGATGTTGATGTTGAAGAAGCCCAGCACGAACGAGGCCAGGTACAGCAGCGCGATGCCGCCGGTGGCGGCGACCACGCCGAGCTTGAAGTTCTCGGTGACCTTGATCAGCCCGCTGCGGTAAGCGGCCAGCATCACGAACAGGGTGCCGAAGGTGAGCATCACCGCCTGCATCACGATGCCCGGGAACTTGGCGTTGAACAGGGCCGAAATCGAGCCCAGGAACAGGCCTTCGACCAGCGCGTACATCGGCGCGGTCACCGGCGACCATTCCTTCTTGAACACCGTCACCAGCGCCAGCACCAGGCCGCCGATTGCACCGCCCATCGCGTACAGCATGGCGCTGGAGGTGGGCAGCCCGGAGGCGTCGATGGCCTGGCTCCACGCGAATGCTGCGGTCAGCACGGTCAGCAGCAACAGCACGCCGGTCTTGTTGACGGTGCCATTGATGGTCATCACCTGATCGGGCGACGTCACCACCGAGCCGCTGGCCAGGTCGAGGAACGTCGATTCGGAAAGTGCGGGGTTGCCGCTGCGCATTGCCAATCTCCTTGAAGGGTAGGGTGCCGACTATCCGGCCGCTGTGCCGAGAATAGCCGATACGCTGTTGCCGGATCGGGGCATGCACGACAACGTGAAAAAACCGTTGACAGATGCCGCGCACATTCCCACAATAGCCGACTCTTTCGGGGGGAACCTCGAGGGATGAACCGCCGGGGTATAGCGCAGTCTGGTAGCGCGCCTGCTTTGGGAGCAGGATGTCGGGGGTTCGAATCCCTCTACCCCGACCAAGCCTGCTCAAAACAGGATTGAAATGCGATAATCCAGCCAGGGCGCCCGTAGCTCAACTGGATAGAGCACCGGCCTTCTAAGCCGGCGGTTACAGGTTCGATTCCTGTCGGGCGCACCATCGGGTGCATGCGTCAGGAAGCAAAGGTTTCAGTGGTGGCTGTAGCTCAGTTGGTTAGAGTTCCGGATTGTGATTCCGGAGGTCGGGGGTTCGAGTCCCCTCAGCCACCCCAATGATTTGAAACTGGTTCGCCGAAAGTGAATCAGGGTTGCAAAAGACGACACACCCGCTACAATGTGCGTCTGAGTTTTCGGGGCTGTTAGCTCAGTTGGTAGAGCAGTTGACTCTTAATCAATAGGTCCAAGGTTCGAATCCTTGACAGCCCACCAAGACAGAAGCCACCTGGTTATCCAGGTGGCTTTTTTCTTGCCTGGCGTTCGCGTGATGCCGACTGGAGAAGAGCCCCCTTGAGTCAAGGGGGCGCGGCGAAGCCGCGGGGATATGGGGGGTGGTGAGAGGGGCCCGCGTGTTGCGTAGCAAGACGTGGGGCTGCGGCGCGAATGCGCGGCAGCTACCCCACCAAGACAGAAGCCACCTGGTTATCCAGGTGGCTTTTTTCTTGCCTGGCGTTCGCGTGATGCGCCCCCGGTAGTGCCGCGCCACGCTCGGTAACCATGCGCCACCAGGCAGGATCGCGACGCGGCCGTTGGTGGGATCCGCTGCGCGCCAGCCAGGCAGAGCCCGGCTCTACCGTCGGCGGGTGTTTCTCATTCGTTTAGAAAAAGTGCTTGCATCCCCTGTGGGAAATCCAGCATAATTCGCCTCCCGATTTTCGGGCTGTTAGCTCAGTTGGTAGAGCAGTTGACTCTTAATCAATAGGTCCAAGGTTCGAATCCTTGACAGCCCACCAAGACGAAAGCCACCTGGTCATCCAGGTGGCTTTTTTCTTGCCTGACGTTCGGGTGCCACCGGTCCCGGTAGTGCCGCGCCACGCTCGGCACTATGCCCGCGCGCGCCAGAGGCGTCATCGCGCACGGTGGTGACATGACATCCCGCCGCCGCCGCGCCGAACACGTCATGGCGATGTCTCAACCTGCAACGCCGCGCACGGTCTGCGCTTGCCAGCCACGTTTCACTCGACGTACCGCGCCAACGGCGCCTGTTCGAGGTGAGCAACGATGACGCTTTTCCCCTTTGCCGGGCTCATGCTGATCGCCTGCGCCGGTACGGCGCTGGCCGCCGATGCGCCGCCGCACCCCGCGCCGCGCGACGTCCAGGCGCAGTACGCCACCACGGTAATTCGCCATGACAGGGCACCGGGCACATTCGTGCCGGCCATTCCGGTGGCAGATGCACCGGCCAATCCCTACGCACAGACCGTGCTGCGTACCGACCTTGCAGACGGTGACGTCCAGCCCGCCCAGGCCGTGCCAACCGACTGAGCCGGCCCCGCTGCCACCCACCACCGCCCATCCCGTGGATCGACCCCACGGCCCCCCTCGGCATTGATACCCCGTCAGCTTCGTCGCGGGTGTCCTGCCATCGCTGCCTTCCCCGGCGGGCTGTTCCCACCGGGGCAGGCCGCGCCGCCGGGCCGTCAAAATTCCTGAATGCGTGGCGCGCCGCCTGCCCGGTGGCGCCGGCAACGCTTTTTCTTTGCCTCCAGCCCTGCAACAATGGTGGGCTGAGCATCTGCTCGCGAAAGTGGCGGAATTGGTAGACGCCCTGGATTTAGGTTCCAGTGCCGCAAGGCGTGGGGGTTCGAGTCCCCCCTTTCGCACCATCCCATTCCCGGCGCTGGCCGGCACCATGACGATGGGCACGTCCCGGATCCCGGGAGACGGCGGCATGCTGCCCCGGTGCGCCTTCACGGCCGCGCCCGGCCCGCGCTGGCGGCGCTGGCCGTTATCGGCGAAACTACAGGGCTGCGGCGGGCATGCGCGTCAACGACCCCGCGTTCTAAACCCGTTCCATCCATCACATCGTGCCGGGGGCGTTGCCGCCGGTGGCAGGAGTCAACATGCAAGCTTCGATCGAATCCACTGGCAATCTGGAACGCCGCCTGACCTTCTCGCTGCCGGAAGACCGCCTGCAGACCCACATCAGTGGCCGTCTGGGCGAAATCGCCCGCACCGCGCGGATCAAGGGCTTCCGCCCGGGCAAGATCCCGGCCAAGGTGATCGAACAGCGTTTCGGCCAGCAGGTCCGCAGCGAAGCCGTCGACGGCCTGCTGCGTGAGACCTTCGATGCCGCCCTGCGTGAGCACGAGCTGCGCATTGCCGGCACCCCGCGCATCGACAAGGGCGAGGAAGGCGAATTCTCCTTCGTGGCCACTGTCGAGCTGATTCCGGACTTCGGCGACGTGGACGTCAGCAAGCTGACCGTGGTGCGCCACAGCGCCGAGATCAGCGATGCCGACATCGACCAGATGATCACCAACCTGCGCGAACAGCGCCGCAGCTGGAGCCCGGTCACCCGTGGCGCGCAGGAAGGCGACCTGGTCGCGCTGGAAACCTTCTCCCAGGCGGGCGATGAGCGCCTGCCGGCCGAGGGCAGCGAAAAGGGCAGCGTGATCGTCGGCCAGGGCATGATGTTCGAGCAGATCGAGCAGGGCCTGGTGGGCATGACCACGGGTGAAGAAAAGACCCTGGACGTCGAATTCCCGGCCGACTGGCGCGTGCCGGCCCTGGCCGGCAAGCAGGTCAAGGTCACCGTCAAGGCCGTGGACGTCTCCGCCCCGGTGCTGCCGGACGTGGATGAAGACTTCATCAAGAGCTTCGGCGTGAAGGGCGGCGACGTGGAGCAGTTCCGCAAGGACATCCGCGCCAACCTGGAGCGCGAGCTGAAGGGCGCCCTGATGAACCGCCTGCGCCGCGAAGTGGGCGAGCAGCTGATCGCCGCCTACGCGTCGGTCGAAATGCCGCCGCGCCTGGTCGAGAACGAAGCCCGTGCCATGCTGGGCCAGCAGATCGAGCAGATCCGCCGCAGCGGCCGCAACCCGGGCGAAATCCCGGCCGATGCCCATGAAGGCTTCAAGGACGCCGCCGCCAAGCGCGTGCTGGTCGGCCTGCTGGTGGGCGAAGTGGCCCGCAAGAACGACCTGCGCCTGGACCCCAAGCGCCTGAATGAAACCATGCGCCTGATCGCCTCCACCTACGAAGAGCCGGAGCAGGTCATTGAGATGTACCGCAATGACCCCCAGCTGATGAGTGGGCTGCAGAATCGTGTGATGGAAGAGCAGGTGATCGACTGGATCGCCGAGCGCGCCCAGCACACCGAAGAGAAGCTGTCGTTCCAGGACGCGATCCGCCAGTAAGCGGCCGCGTTTTACGCCCCGCGCCCCGGCGCGGGGTTGTTCCCCCCAAAATAGGTGCCTCACTAATGGACAACCGAACCACAGCCCTGAACATGGTTCCGATGGTGGTCGAACAGACCAGCCGCGGCGAGCGCGCCTATGACATCTATTCGCGCCTGTTGAAAGAGCGCCTGATCTTCCTGGTTGGCCCGATCGACGATCACATGGCCAACGTGGTGGTGGCGCAGCTGCTGTTCCTGGAAGCGGACAACCCGGAAAAGGACATCAGCATCTACATCAACTCGCCCGGTGGCGTGGTCACCGCCGGCATGGCGATCTACGACACCATGCAGTACATCAAGCCGGACGTGAGCACCATCTGCGTCGGCCAGGCCGCCTCGATGGGCGCGCTGCTGCTGGCATCCGGCGCGGCCGGCAAGCGCTATGCGCTGCCGAACTCGCGGGTGATGATCCACCAGCCGCTGGGCGGCTTCCAGGGCCAGGCCACGGATATCGACATCCATGCCCGTGAAATCCTGACCCTGCGCTCGCGCCTGAACGAGGTGCTGGCCAAGCACACCGGCCAGTCGCTGGAGACCATCGCGCGCGATACCGAGCGCGACAACTTCAAGAGCGCCGCCGACGCGGTGGCTTACGGTCTGGTCGATCAGGTGCTTGAACGCCGTCCGGAAGAGTCGATCACCCCGGCGTGATGACGCATTCAGGCCGGCAAATCGGCTTGTTTCCGCAGGGTCGGGCGGACTGGTGTCCTCCCGACCCTGTGTTATTCTCGAATCGAACCCCCGTTCAGCGGGTGGGGTAACTGGGTAAGCGAAGCATGAGCGAAGACCGCCAAGGTCGTTCCACGGACACCGGCAAGATCCTCTACTGCTCTTTCTGCGGAAAGAGCCAGCATGAGGTGCGCAAGCTGATTGCGGGCCCGAGCGTGTTCATCTGCGATGAGTGCGTGGAGCTGTGCAACGACATCATCCGTGAAGAACTCGAGGAAAAGGCCCAGTCGGCGCGCAGTTCGCTGCCCAAGCCGCGCGAGATCCTCGAGGTCCTCGACCAGTACGTGATTGGCCAGAACCGGGCCAAGCGCACGCTGGCCGTGGCTGTGTACAACCACTACAAGCGCATCGAGAGCCGGCAGAAGAACGACGAGGTCGAACTGGCCAAGTCGAACATCCTGCTGGTCGGCCCGACCGGTTCGGGCAAGACGCTGCTGGCCGAAACCCTGGCCCGCCTGCTCAACGTGCCGTTCACCATGGCCGACGCCACCACGCTGACCGAAGCCGGTTACGTGGGCGAGGACGTGGAGAACATCATCCAGAAGCTGCTGCAGAAGTGCGACTACGACGTCGAGAAGGCACAGCAGGGCATCGTCTACATCGATGAAATCGACAAGATCTCGCGCAAGAGTGAGAACCCGTCGATCACCCGTGACGTGTCCGGCGAAGGCGTCCAGCAGGCCCTGCTGAAGCTGATCGAAGGTACCGTGGCCAGCGTGCCGCCGCAGGGCGGGCGCAAGCATCCCCAGCAGGAATTCCTGCAGGTGGACACCAAGAACATCCTGTTCATCTGCGGCGGTGCGTTTGCCGGGCTGGACAAGGTGATCCAGGCGCGCTCCAACGATTCGGGCGGCATCGGCTTTGGTGCCAAGGTCAAGAGCGCCGAGCGCAAGCAGGAAATCGGCAAGGTGCTGGCGGAAGTCGAGCCGGAAGACCTGATCAAGTTCGGCCTCATCCCCGAGTTCGTCGGCCGCCTGCCGGTGGTGGCAACCCTGGAAGAGCTGGACGAGGCCGCCCTGGTGCGGATCCTGACCGAGCCGAAGAACGCCATCACCAAGCAGTTCAAGAAGCTGTTCGAGATGGAGCACGTCGAGCTGGAGTTCCGCCCCGACGCCCTGGCCGCGATCGCCCGCAAGGCGCTCAAGCGCAAGACCGGTGCCCGTGGCCTGCGGACCATCGTCGAATCGGTCCTGCTGGACACCATGTACGACCTGCCGTCGGCCGAGAACGTCAGCAAGGTTGTCGTGGATGAATCGGTGATCGAGCACAAGTCCGAGCCGTACCTGATCTACCAGACCCCGCCGGCCCCTGAACAGAAGGCCGCGGGTGCGGAATAATCGGTTCAAGCAATTGAATTGATAGAAGTTTTTCAGAACAGCTTGCATCTAGAAGCCGATGGCCCCATAACGAGGCCATCGGCTTTTTTTGTATCCGGGCGAGGCCGCCCGGAGGCCATCCCCACTGTTCCACTGGAGCCCACATGGCCCGTTCCCCAACTGAGACTCTCGACCTGCCGGTACTGCCGCTGCGTGACGTGGTGGTGTTCCCGCACATGGTCATTCCGCTGTTTGTCGGCCGCGACAAGTCCATGCACGCGCTGGAACAGGCGATGGCGGCGGACAAGCGCATCCTGTTGCTGGCGCAGAAGTCGGCCGAGACCGACGATCCCACCGCCGCCGACCTGTACCAGGTCGGCACGCTGGCCCAGGTGCTGCAGCTGCTGAAGCTGCCCGACGGCACCATCAAGGTGCTGGTCGAAGGCCTGTCGCGGGTCAATGTCACCCAGGTCACCGAGCGCGACGGCGCGCTGCAGGGCATCGCCACCGAAATCGAATCGGACGAGTCGCGCGAGCCGCGCGAGATCGAAGCGATCGCCCGGTCGCTGATGTCGCTGTTCGAGCAGTACGTCAAAACCAACCGCAAGCTGCCGCCGGAACTGCTGCAGACCCTGGCCGGCATCGATGAACCGGCGCGCCTGGCCGACACCATCGCCGCGCACATCAGCGTGCGCCTGGCCGACAAGCAGCGCCTGCTGGAAACCCTGCAGATCGGCGACCGGCTGGAAATGCTGGTGGGCCTGGTCGACGGCGAAATCGACGTGCAGCAGATGGAAAAGCGCATCCGCGGCCGCGTGAAGTCGCAGATGGAAAAGAGCCAGCGCGAGTACTACCTCAACGAGCAGATGAAGGCCATCCAGAAAGAACTGGGTGACCTCGATGACGCGCCCGGCGAGCTGGACGAACTGGCCCGCAAGATCGCCGAGGCGGGCATGCCCAAGCCGGTGGAAACCAAGGCCAAGGCCGAGCTCAACAAGCTCAAGCAGATGTCGCCGATGTCGGCCGAAGCCGCGGTCGTGCGCAACTACCTGGACTGGCTGCTGGGCGTGCCGTGGAAGAAGCGCACCAAGGTGCGCAAGGACCTCAAGGCCGCGCAGGACACGCTGGATGCCGATCACTTCGGCCTGGACAAGGTCAAGGACCGCATCCTGGAATACCTGGCGGTGCAGTCGCGCGTGAAGCAGATGAAGGGCCCGATCCTGTGCCTGGTCGGCCCGCCCGGCGTGGGCAAGACCTCGCTCGGCCAGTCCATTGCCAAGGCGACCAACCGCAAGTTCGTGCGCATGAGCCTGGGCGGCGTGCGCGACGAGGCCGAAATCCGCGGCCACCGTCGCACCTACGTCGGCTCCATGCCGGGCCGCATCGTGCAGAATCTCAACAAGGTGGGCAGCAAGAACGCGCTGTTCGTGCTGGACGAGATCGACAAGATGTCGATGGACTTCCGTGGCGATCCGTCGTCAGCGCTGCTGGAAGTGCTGGATCCCGAGCAGAACAACGCGTTCAACGACCACTACCTGGAAGTGGACCTGGACCTGTCCGAAGTGATGTTCGTGGCGACCTCCAACTCGCTCAACATTCCCGGCCCGCTGCTGGACCGCATGGAAGTGATCCGCATCCCCGGTTATACCGAGGATGAAAAGCTCAACATCGCCATGCGCTACCTGGTGCCCAAGCAGCTCAAGGCCAACGGCCTGAAGCCGGAGGAACTGGAGATCGAAGCCGACGCCATCCAGGACATCGTGCGCTATTACACGCGCGAATCGGGCGTGCGCAACCTCGAGCGCGAAGTGGCCAAGATCTGCCGCAAGGTGGTCAAGGAAATCGCCCTGGCCGGCCCCGCCGGGCTGCCCAAGCCGGCCAAAGCCAGCAAGAAGGCCGGTGCGAAGAAGAAGGCACTGGTGGTGGTCACCGGCAAGAACCTGGACAAGTACCTGGGCGTGCGCCGGGTTGATTTCGGTCGCGCCGAGGAGCAGAACGAGATCGGCCTGGTCACCGGGCTGGCCTGGACCGAAGTGGGCGGCGACCTGCTGCAGATCGAATCGACCCTGGTCCCGGGCAAGGGCCAGCTGATCCTGACCGGCCAGCTGGGCAGCGTGATGAAGGAATCGGCCTCGGCCGCCCTGTCGGTGGTGCGTTCGCGCGCCGAGCGGCTGGGCATCGACAATGAGTTCCTCCAGAAGCACGACGTGCACGTGCACGTGCCCGACGGCAGCACCCCCAAGGACGGCCCCAGCGCCGGCATCGCGATGGTCACCTCGCTGGTGTCCACGCTGACCAAGGTGCCGATCCGCGCCGAAGTGGCGATGACCGGCGAGATCACCCTGCGTGGCCGCGTCACCGCGATCGGCGGGCTGAAGGAGAAGCTGCTGGCCGCGCTGCGTGGCGGCATCACCACGGTGATCATCCCCGAGGAGAACCGCAAGGACCTGGCGGACATCCCGGCCAATGTCACCCGTGATCTGAAGATCATCCCGGTGAAGTGGATCGAAGAAGTGCTGGACCTGGCCCTGGAGACCCCGCTCACTCCGAAGAAGGCCAAGAAGGATGGGGCGCGCGTCACAGTGCGCGGCAAGAGCAAGACAGCTTCCAACACGCGCGTCAAGCATTGACGTGTGCTGTCGAAATGCCCGAAACCCGCGTCGTTATTGGCTTTTCAGCTTGCGCGGGTAGGGGTGCACTGGTATAAAAGCACCACTCGCGAGTCAGTACGCACTGATGTCGGCGAATCGAGAACTTCACTGGCATCCGGCCGCAGTCTGGGTCGGATGCTTCACTGTCGAACATGCGGAATCCCCGCCAAAGGAGCTGTACAGAATGAACAAGACCGAATTGATCGACGCCGTTGCCGAGGCCGCCGACCTGACCAAGGCCGAGTCCAACCGCGCCGTCGATGCCGTCATCGCTTCCATCACCAAGGCCCTGAAGGGCGGTGACGCTGTGACGCTGGTGGGCTTCGGTACGTTCCAGGTTCGCGCGCGTGCTGCCCGCACCGGCCGCAACCCGAAGACCGGCGACACCATCAAGATCGCTGCATCGAACAATCCGTCGTTCAAGGCTGGCAAAGCCCTGAAGGATGCCGTAAACTAAGCGGCTTGCTGGGGTGCTTAGCTCAGCGGTAGAGCGTCTCCTTTACACGGAGAGGGTCGGGGGTTCGAAACCCTCAGCACCCACCACAGCACCGCAGTAGCAGTTTGAGATTTGGAGCGGTAGTTCAGCTGGTTAGAATGCTGGCCTGTCACGCCGGAGGTCGCGGGTTCAAGTCCCGTCCGCTCCGCCAGTTTCAAAAAGGCCCCTGAGCAATCGGGGGCCTTGTTTTCTCCGCCGATGCATGTGGCGGGGAAGGCGGTAAAGCCGACCGTTGGTCGGCTGAAAAAATTAAAACATGGAGCGGTAGTTCAGCTGGTTAGAATGCTGGCCTGTCACGCCGGAGGTCGCGGGTTCAAGTCCCGTCCGCTCCGCCAGTTTTAAAGAAATCCTCGAAAAAAGCAGTCTTCGGGGTAGGTTTTCTGAATATCTTCGGATAGAATGAGCGCCTGCAAAGTTTCAAGCGCGGAGCGGTAGTTCAGCTGGTTAGAATGCTGGCCTGTCACGCCGGAGGTCGCGGGTTCGAGTCCCGTCCGCTCCGCCAATCTTTGAAGAGCCCCTGGTGAAAGCCAGGGGCTTTTTTTTTTGGTTTTTTCCCCACGGATGGGAGCGTCTTGCTGCAATGGCCGGAGCAGATGACGTGCATCCGTGCACGTGCGTCTTGGTTGTCCAGGCGACGTTGTGGATCGGGGCGCGGCTCCGTTTGTGACTGCCGCGAGCGTGAGGGCCCCGCAGCGGCCGGTAGGCCCCTGGCGCAAATGTCCCCCGGCCTGGCGGCCTCCTCCTTTACTTTGCCCAGGGGCCTACCGGCCGCTACGGGGCTCGGCATGCGGATAGCCCCGAAGCGAGGCATCTCTGGCTCCCGTTGGTGGGTCGGGCGCTGGGGCCCATGCCCTTGGAGGCGAAGTAAAGGGGGAGGGGGCGGCCGCAGGCCGACGCCGGAGGACATTCGCCGGAAAGGGCATGGGCCCCAGCGCCCGATCCGCCAGCCACCGCGCCCGAAAAGAGGCAGAGCACGCTCTGCTCCCGCCACGCCGATGGCCGAAGGAACCGGTGTGTCTGCCGCGACGGCGTCAAGTGCGTCATGCCCGCCTGTGATCAATGTGATGGCGACATCCGGCGGCCCGCAGCCGTTGCAATGGCGGCGCCGCGCCTGCCTGCGATGGTTTTGGAGCCACGCCGGAAGCGGGTTACACTGCCCGGCTCGCCACTCAGGCCATGATTTTTCCCATGCTGCAGAAACTTCGCGACAAGACCTCGGGCTGGATCGTTACCGTGATCCTGGGGCTGCTGATGATTCCGTTCCTGTTCGTGATCGACTCCAGCTACCTCGGTGGCGTGGGTGCGCAGAACGTGGCCAAGGTGGCGGCACCGCCGACCTGGTGGCGCTCGGCGCCGTCGTGGTGGCCGATGTCGTTCCTGTGGCAGCACCACGAGATCAGCTCGCAGGATTTCCGCGTGCGTTTCGAGCAGGCCCGCCAGCAGGCGCGCCAGGAGCAGGGCGAGAACTTCGACCCGCGCGAATTTGAAAGCACCGAAAACAAGCTGGCCGTGCTCGACCAGATGATCGACGAACAGGTCGTGCGCCTGGCCGGCGAACAGTCCGGCATCGTGATCGGCGACAACGCCGTGCGCGAATACATCGCCGCGATCCCGGCCTTCATCGGCGCGGACGGCAAGTTCAACGACAACCAGTATCGCCTTGCGCTGGCCGGTGGCAACCCGCCGCGTACCCCGACCCAGTTCGAGGCCCTGGTGCGTGAAAGCATCCAGCAGTCGGTGATTCCGTCGGCGCTGCAGGTGTCCGGGTTTGCCACCGCCGCCGAAGCCGAGCGCCTGCTCAAGCTGCTGGGCGAAACCCGCGACGTCGAACTGGCCGCGCTGCCGGAGCTGCCGGCCGACACCGCCGAGGTGACCGACGCGCAGATCAAGCAGTGGTATGACAGCCACACCAAGGATTTCCGCCAGCCGGAAACCGTCTCGCTGGAATACGTGGAAATCAACGGCGCGAACCTGCCGGCGGCCGCCCCGGCCGACGAAGCGGCCCTGCGCAAGCGCTATGAAGACGAGAAGGCGCGGTTTGCCACCCCGGAACAGCGCCTGGCCTCCCACATCCTGATCGCCGCCGATGGCAGCGACCCGGCCAAGCTCAAGGCCGCCGAAGAAAAGGCCACCCGCATTGCCGCCGACGCGCGCAAGCCCGGTGCCGATTTCGCCGCCCTGGCCAAGGCCAACTCCGAAGACCCCGGTTCCAAGGAACACGGTGGCGATCTGGGCTGGGTCGAGCGCGGCGCAATGGTGAAGCCGTTCGAGGACGCGCTGTTCAACATGCAGGCCGGCGAAGTGACCGGCCCGGTCAAGACCGACTTCGGCTACCACGTGCTGCTGCTGCGCGAAAAGAAGGGGGGCGAAGGCCGTCCGTTCGAAGACGTGCGCGACCAGTTGGCCGCCGAGGCGCTCAAGGCCGACAACGAGCGTGCGTTCACCGACCTGAGCGGCCGCCTGGTCGACCTGGTGTACAAGAACCCGACCTCGCTGGAAGGCCCGGCCAAGGACATGGGCCTGCCGGTCCAGACCCTGGGGCCGTTCACCCGCACCACCGCCAGTGGCATCGCCGCCAACCCGGCCGTGCTGCGCGCCGCGTTCTCCGACGTGCTTACCCAGGACGGCACGGTCAGCGACCCGATCGAACTGGAGCCGAACCACAACGTGATGATCCGCGTCACCGAGCACAGCCCGGAACAGGCGATGCCGCTCGCCAAGGCGCGTGACCAGGTGATTGCCGCCATCCGTGGCGAGCGTGTCCGCGTGGCGTCGGAGAAGGCCGCCGATGCGGTGCTGGCCAAGCTCAAGGCCGGCCAGACCCTGCAGGCGCTGACCGCCAGTGACAAGCTGCAGGTGACCCCGCTGCCGGGCCTGCCGCGTACCCAGCCGGTGCCGACCCCGGAAATCAACCGCGCGGTGTTCAGCGCGGCACTGCCGGCCGACGGCAAGCCGAGTTACGGCAAGGTCGCCATGCAGGGCCGTTACCTGGTCTTCGCGGTGAACAAGGTCAATCCGGGCAACCTGGCCGAGATCCAGCCGGAGCAGAAGAAGGCCTTCACCGATCAGCTCAACCAGATCGATGGCATGGCCGCCGCCAAGGCCTACATCGACGCCATGCGCAAGCACTACAAGGTGCAGACCGAAGAAGCCAACCTGTAACCGATCCGGTTGCAGCGGCAGCAGAAGGCCCGGCATTGCCGGGCCTTCTGCGTTGTGGGGCCGGCCCGACGCCCCACGCACCGTCCAGCGGTGGTCACGCCGCCACCGCGCTTTGGGCCGAGGCCGGTACGACAGCCTGTCGGCCGCACCAGATGACCTGCACGCAGGGTGGCCCGGTAGGGTCGCGCCCCAGCCGACGGCCGACCCAGCCGATCAGCGCGATGTCGGCATGACCCGAACCGGCGCTGCCGTCCGCGGCAGATCCGCAGCATGCCGGCGCCGAAAACGACGATGCCCGGCAAGGCCGGGCATCGTGGGTACCGCATGGAAACGATCAGGCCGGCCGGGGCCGGCGTGGCGTATCAATCTTCGACGCGCAACACCGCGCCGGGCTTCAGCACGCTGCTGCCGGTGAGCCCGTTCAGCGACAACAGCGCCTTCAGCGGCATCCCGTAGCGGCGCGCGATGGTCCACGGCGACTCGCCGTCACGTACGGTGTGGCGGCGGTTGCGTGGCCGGTCGGCACTGCTGGCCACGGTGCGGGCCGCGCGCGCGGTCGGCGCGCTGGCCTTGGCGGTCGGCGCGGTCTCGGTGCGGTCCGGGGACTCCACGGCGGCCACGGCGGCCATCACAGCGGCGCTGGCGTCGACCGGCGCGTGCGTGGCCGGGGCCAGCACCGTCACCTGGCCGCTGGGACGGCCGCTGCCGCTCGCCAGGGCCGGGTTGAGCCGGGCAATCCGCGCCGGGTCCAGCGAGCGCTGTGCGGCCCACTGCTGGACGCTGGTGCCCGCGGGCAGGGTGTGACCCTTCAGCACCGGCACGGTGCGATCCAGCGAGGCCATCACGCCGGGCTTGGTTTCGGCGTTTTCCAGCACACAGGCCAGCGCGTGCAGCTTCTCGACGTAAGCATAGGTAATAGGCGACAGCCCCGGCAATTCGGCCGGGCGCGCGTTCTGCGCGTTCATGCCGGCCTTGCGCAGCGATTGCAGCACCCGGTACTCGCCGGCGTTATAGGCCATGGTGGCCAGGCGCCAGTCGCCCCCGAACATGCCGTGCAGGGTCTTGAGGTACCGCACCGCAGCCTGGGTGGAATCCACCGCGGACAGGCGGCCGTCGTACCCCGGGGTCATCTGGACGCGGTGGTTCTTGGCGGTGGTGGCGATGAACTGCCACAACCCGGCCGGGCCGCTGCCATTGCGGGCATTGGGCCGGTAGCCGCTTTCCACGAACGGAATCAGCGCGAATTCGGTGGGCAGGTTGGACCGGCGCAGTTCTTCGACCACGTAGCCAAACAGCACCAGGGCATCGTCATCGGTATTGGCCAGCCGTGACGGGGCGTGCGCGAACTGCTTCTGCCACCGCGGGCTGGTGGCCTCGGCGTTGCAGGTGGGTTCGGCCAGGCCATCGCGGAAGCTGGCGAAGATCTCCTGCCCGTTGCGCACCGAGACCGGCGGCAGGGCGGCGGGGTCCAGGGGCAGCTGGGAAAGCCCGGCCACGTTCTGCGACATTCCCGCACTCAACGACTGGGCGCTCGCGCCGCCGGCCAGGGACAGTGCCAGGCCGAGCGCGAGCGGCAACAATCGCCGGCTCATGTACCGAATCCGTCTTTCCAGCCGCGCAAGCCTGCGACGACATCGACTTCATCGGTGACGGGGCGACCCAGGTGGGCACTGACGGCCTGCTGGATCGACGGCGTTCCGGTACGCAGGAACGGATTGCAGTGGAGCTCGCTGGCCAGTGACACGGGCAGCGTAGGACGGTCATCGCGGCGCATGGCCAGGGCCTCCTCATGGCGCTGCAGCAACGCAGCGTTGGTGGGGTCGACATGCCGCGCGAAGACGGCATTTGACACGGTGTATTCGTGCCCGCAGCACAACAGCAGGTGCGGGGGCAGGGACGCCAGCTTGTGCAGGGATGCCAGCAGCTGGGACGGCGTACCTTCGAACATGCGGCCACAGCCCAGGCTGAACAACGCATCGCCACTGAAAAGGTGTTCAGCGGTGTGAAACGCGATGTGGAACCGGGTGTGGCCGGGCACGGATACTACGTGGAACCTTTGGCCCGCTGCCTGAATGCATTCACCTTCAGCCACCCGATGGGTGGCCATCGGGATGCGCGGATCGTCCGGTGCATACACCGCAAGCCCCGGATACCGGGCCTGCAGGGCGGCCACGCCGCCGATATGGTCGTTGTGGTGGTGGGTGAGCAGAATCGCCGTGGGGGTCCATCCCTGCTGCGTTGCGGCAGCCAGAACCGGGCCGGCGTCGCCGGGGTCGACCACGACCGCCTGGCCGTCATCGGCGACCAGCGCCCAGATGTAGTTGTCCGCAAATGCGGGTAGGGCAGTGAGTCGCATAGAATTGGACCATGCCCGCCACGCCGAGCCCCCGTCAAGCGTCAGTCGCATCCTGGTTTGATACTGAACCGGCACATGTGCTGTGCCAGTTGGAATTCCAGCGGCTGATGCCGTTGCTGGCCGAGCGCCCGGTCACCCCGTGGCTGTGGGTGGCGCCCACAGCCGCCTGGGCGGCCCTGCCGGACCTTCCCGGGCGCGGACTGCGCCTGCACCGCGACGGCGCAGGCTTCGCCGGCGACACCCGCTGTGGCCTGCCGCTGCCGCTGCCGGACGAGAGCGTCAACGCCATCGTGCTGCAGCACGTGACCGCCCGCGATGCCGAGCAGCTGATCGGCGAGTGCGAGCGGGTGCTGATGCCCGGTGGCCGGTTGTGGCTGTCCACGCTCAACCCGTTCAGCCCCTACCGCCGCCAGTGGCGCCAGCATGGCCTGGTCGTGCGCAGCCCGCAGCGGCTGCGGCACACCCTGGAGCAGGCCGGCCTGAGCTGTGACGGGCTGAGCTACCTGGGGCCGATGTGGCGTGACCGCGCCCCGGGCCAGCGCAGCTTCGCGCCCCTGCGCGCGGCCTGCCTGTTCACCGCCGAGAAACGCACCCCGGCCCTGCCGGGACCTACGCCGCTGCCGGTCCGTCGATGGGCCGGTACCGTGGCGACCTGATCTGGACTGCAATGAAAACAATTGAAATACACACCGACGGTTCCTGCCTCGGCAATCCCGGCCCCGGTGGCTGGGCGGCATTGCTGCGCTACAACGCGCACGAGCGTGAACTGAGCGGTGGCGAAGCGCATACCACCAACAACCGGATGGAGCTGATGGCGGCCATCTCCGGGCTGGAAGCGCTGACCGAGCCGTGCAACATCGTCCTCTTCACCGACTCGCAGTACGTCCGCCAGGGCCTGACCCAGTGGATGCCGGGCTGGATCCGCAAGAACTGGAAGACCGCCGGCGGCGACCCGGTCAAGAACCGCGAACTGTGGGAACGCCTGCATGCGGCCACGCTGATGCATACCATCGACTGGCGCTGGGTGAAGGGCCATTCCGGCGACCCCGACAATGAACGCGTGGACCAGCTGGCACGCGACGCCGCGATCCGGATCCGCGCCGCCGGCCCGGTACACTGAGCCCATGCGTCAGATCATTCTTGATACCGAAACCACCGGCCTGGAATGGCGGAAGGGCAACCGCATCGTCGAAATCGGCTGTGTGGAACTGCTTGAACGCCGTCCCAGCGGCAACAACTACCACCAGTACATCAAGCCGGACTGTGAATTCGAACAGGGCGCGCAGGAAGTCACCGGGCTGACCCTGGAGTTCCTGGCCGACAAGCCGGTGTTCGCGCAGATCGCCGAGGAGTTCCTCGCCTTCATCGATGGCGCCGAGCTGATCATCCACAACGCCGCGTTCGACATCGGCTTCCTCGACAACGAGCTGTCGTTGCTGGGGGACCAGTACGGCAAGATCACCGACCGTTGCACGGTGATCGATACGCTGAAGATGGCGCGCGAGCGCTTCCCCGGCCAGCGCAACTCGCTGGACGCATTGTGCAAGCGGCTGGGCGTGGACAACGCGCACCGCCAGCTGCACGGCGGCCTGCTCGATGCGCAGATCCTGGGCGATGTGTACATCGCGCTGACCTCGGGCCAGGAGGAAATCGGCTTTGGTTCGGCCGACGACGGACAGCGCGGCACCGCGCATGCGCAGGCCTTCGATACCTCGCGCCTGCTGCCGCGCCCGCGCGTGGTGGCCACGGCGTCCGAGCTGGAAGCGCATGAAGCGCGGCTGGCCAAGCTGCGCAAGAAGGCCGGCCATGCCATCTGGGATGGCCCGAAGGTGGAAGAAGCGGTGGCGTGAGGGCATCACGACCAACGGTCGTGATCCACTCATGCGATGAAACGGCAGGTCACGATCGTTGGTCGTGACCGGGGTCAATCAATGGCAGCGCACCAGGATCACGGTGATGTTGTCCGACCCGCCGCCATCCAGCGCGGCCGCCACCAGGGTATCCACGCATTCCTGCGCGCTGGCGTCATCGAAGGCCAGGGTGCGGGCGATGCCGGTGTCCTCGACTTCCTCGGTGAGCCCGTCGCTGCACAGCAGCAGCTGCATGCCCGGGCGCAGTTCGCCGGTGGTGGTGGCCACGTTCAGATGCGCCGGGTCGGTCACCCCCAGCGCCTGCGTCACCACGTTGCGGTGCGGATGGGCACGCGCCTGCTCGGCGGTCAGGTTGCCCTGGGCCACCATTTCCTGCACCACGCTGTGATCCTGGCTGAGCTGGGCCAGCTGGCCGTCGCGCCACAGGTAGGCGCGGCTGTCGCCGACCCAGGCCACCTCGTACCGGTTGCCCTGGACCCGCGCGGCCACCACGGTGGTGCCCATCGGCAGGCTGTCGTTGCGGCGGCGCGAGGTACGGATGATCTCTTCATCAGCCACCCGGATGGCGTGCGCCAGCGTCGCGCCGTGGCGGATCTCGCGCACGATGGTCTCGCGTGCCAGCGCGCTGGCCACTTCGCCGCAGGCGTGCCCGCCCATGCCATCGGCCACCAGCCACAACGCCAGTTCGCCATCGCCGTAGTAGGTGTCCTCGTTGAGGTCACGGCGCAGGCCGGGGTGGGTGAGATGTCCGAATTCGATCATGGGTGGGCTGCAGCCAAAGGGACGTTGCGGGGGATAACGGCATGATCGCGGCCCGCCGGACATCCGGCAAGGTATCCATACAGAAGAAATTCACTTCCCGCGTGCGGAATGACTTGTCGTCAGCGCGTCCTGCCCGTATCATTCGCGTCCCGGTTCGCCGGGACCATCTGGAGAGGTGGCAGAGCGGTTGAATGTACCTGACTCGAAATCAGGCAGGCGTTTATAGCGCCTCGGGGGTTCGAATCCCCCCCTCTCCGCCAGACACGCAAAAAAGGCCGCCCATTGGGTGGCCTTTTTTGCGTGTCTGGCGGAGAGGGGCTGAGGCGAAGCAGCGCCGGGGTTCGACGGATTCGTCTGGAACGAATCCGGACAGACGAACGTCTGGCCCTGGAGCGCGCAGCGCGGAAGGGCTGGGCCCATGGATGGGCCCAGCAATCCCGGCAATGACGCGGCCACCCTCGACCCAGGTTCGATCCAGCCGCAGGTGAGGCAATGCGGGGGGGGGGCGCACGCTAGCGCGGGATGCGACGGCGCTGCGCGCCGTCGCCCCAAACGCTGCTGTGCAGCGTTTGGGCCCGTCCCTTTGCCTGCCTCTCCCCGCCCCTGTCGGGGCAGCCCCTCAACAGAGGGGCTTGCTGCTCCAGAAAGGATGTGTGGGGTGAAGCGGACGGAAGGGCGGGGAAGGGAGGCCGCGGCGGGTGGGGTTCTGGTGGGCGACGCAGACGGACCGTTTGGCGTGAGTTGAATGCCGGGTCCGTTAAACTGGCGGCCTCACGTAACGGATGGCCCCCATGACCGCTGAAATCCTTGTTCCCGTGTCCTTTGGCGAGCTGCTGGACAAGATCTCGATCCTGCAGATCAAATCCGAGCGCATCGACGATGCGGCCAAGCTGGCCAACATCCACGCCGAGCTGAGCGCGCTGGACAAGACCTGGATGGCGCACCCGGCCGCAGTGAAGGACATCGCGCGCCTGCGTGCCGACCTGAAGGCGGTCAACGAGCGCCTGTGGGACATCGAGGACAACATCCGCCTGCAGGACAAGGCGCAGGCCTTCAACGAGGACTTCGTCGCGCTGGCCCGCAGCGTGTACCTGCAGAACGACGAACGCGCCCGCATCAAGAAGGCCATCAACCTGGCGCTGGGCTCGGGCTACGTGGAAGAGAAGTCGTACAAGGATTACGCACCCAAGGGCGCGTAACTCCGTCGGCCTGCGATGCGCAGGTGGTAGTGCCGGCCGCTGGTCGGCAACCCCGCATCACCTGACGTCGGAGGATGTTGCCGGCCAGCGGCCGGCACTACCGGCTACGCAGGCCGGTGATCGGCCACGTAGCGCTCGAACGCGGCAATTCCGTCGTCCACCGTGATCAACTGCATCACGTCGTCGAATTCGATCTTCGTGCCCCACTTGAGCGCACTGGCCGGTTTGCCCAGATACTTGCGCGCGGCATCGTCGTAGCGGTCCACGCAGTAGCGCCGGTCCGAATAGGGGCCGCTGCGGTGCGGGTTGCTGGCCGCGTGCAGGCCCAGCACCTTGGTGCCCACCGCGTTGGCGATGTGCATCGGGCCCGAGTCCGGGGTCATCACCAGCGCGGCGCGCGCCAGCAGCGCCGGCAGCTGTTTCAGCGTGTCCTTGCCGACCAGGTCCAGTGCCGGGGTATCCAGCTGGGCCAGGATGGCATCGCTCATGCCGCGCTCCAGTTCGCTGCGGCCCCCGCACAGCACCACCCGCCAGCCGCGCGCGGTGGCATGGTTGGCCACCGCGGCGTAGCGGTCGGCGTACCAGTTGCGGCGCACGTGGCTGGAGCAGGGCGAGATCATCAATACCGGGCGGCCATCGTCCTGCCACTGGGCCTGCGCCCATTCCACCGCGGCAGGCGGTACGGCCAGGTCCCAGCTGACCTGGGTCTGCACGATCCCCAGCGGTTCGCCGAAGCTGCCGATCGCGTCGAGCACGTGGATGCCGGGGCGGTCGGGAATGCGTTCATTGATGAAAAGCCCGTGAAGGTCCTTCGAGCGCGCCTTGTCGTAGCCAATGCGGCGCACGGCCGGGACGAACGCCGACAGCACATTGGCACGGAAGGCCACCTGCATCTGCAGCAGCGCTTCGAAACGGCCGGGCGGGAAGGTGGCCTTCAGCGCCCGCATGCCAGCCAGGCCGGTCTTCTTGTCGTACGGGTGGAACACCACCCCGGGCAAGCCATCGAGCAGTTTGTGCCCGGCCTTGTCGATGATCCAGTGCAGCGGCGTGCCCGGCCTGGCCTGCTGCAGGGTCCGCACCAGCGGCACCACGTGGGTGACATCGCCCAGGGCGGACAAACGCAAAAGACACAAGGAAGAGGACGTTGGTGCCATGGTGTTGTTAGACTCGAAGGAATGGTCGCATTCGACGCCAATGAAGCGCTGACGCCCTGCCGTGATGGACGCGGACTGGGTGCCATTCTGTTCGACCGCGAACGGCTGCGGCAAGCCGAGATCGAGCTGTTCTCGCCGGCCCACTGGGCCGAACGGGCGCGGCCGGTCGGCGATGGCGGCCGCGGCGGGGCCTGGTTCGTGGATGCGCCCTTCGGCCAATGCGTGCTGCGCCAGTACCTGCGCGGCGGCATGGCGGCCAAGCTGAGCCGCGACGCCTACCTGTGGCGCGGTGCCGACCGCACCCGCAGTTTTGCCGAATTCCGCCTGATGCGCGCCCTGCGCGCGCTGAAGCTGCCGGTACCGCGCCCGATCGCCGCGTTCTACATGCGCGAGGGCATGCGTTACCGCGCCGCGATCCTGATGGAGCGGCTGGAAGGCGTGCGCTCGCTGGCCGACCGCGCGCTGGTGGCCGGGCGCGGCGCGCCCTGGGAAGAAACCGGCCGGCTGATCGCGCGCTTCCACCGCGCCGGGCTGGACCATGCAGACCTCAACGCACACAACATCCTGTTCGATGCCAACGGCCACGGCTGGTTGATCGACTTCGACCGCGGCGTGCAGCGCATTCCGGCCACGCGCTGGCGCGAGCGCAACCTCAAGCGCCTGCTGCGGTCGCTGCTCAAGCTTCGCGGCGAGCGCAGCGTGGAAGACGTGGAAAAAGACTACGCACGGCTGCGCCGCGCCTACGACCTGGCCTGGAACCGGGGCTACTGATGGACTGGGCACTGCGCTTCATGGGGGTCGGCAATGCGTCGGCCGTGCAGCTGGGCTCGCCGATGGCGGTGATCGAGCGTGACGGCCGGCCCTGGCTCACCATCGACTGCGGTGGCGAAGGCCTGACCGCCTTCCTGGCGCACTACGGGCAGGTGCCGCAGGCACTGTTCGTCACCCATGTGCACCTGGACCACGTGGCCGGTTTCGAGCGCTTGTTCGTGGATGCGTATTTTTCGCCACACCGGCGCGGGCGCATCCGCGTGTATGTGCCGGCCACGGTGGTGCCGCTGCTGCACAAGCGCGTGGCCGACTATCCCAACGTGCTGGCCGAGGGCGGCGCCAACTTCTGGGACGCCTTCCAGCTGATCGTGGTCGGCGACGCGTTCTGGCACGACGGGGTGCGCCTGGAAGTGTTCCCGGTGCGCCACCACTGGCCGGAAACCGCCTATGGCCTGCGCCTCAAGGGCGCGGTGACCTGGAGCGGCGATACCCGCCCGATTCCGGAAATGCTGGCCCGCTACGCCGACGACAACGAACTGATCGCGCACGACTGCGGCCTGCACGGCAACCCGTCGCACACCGGCGTGGACGACCTGGAGCGTGAGTACAGCCGTGAGCTGCAGGCGCGGATGATGCTGTACCACTACGCCAGCGAGGCCGATGGCGCCGCGCTGCGCCAGCGCGGGCATCGCGTGGCGCTGCCGGGCGAATGCGTGGCGCTGGCCGCGCCGACCGCCCTGCACGTGCTGACGCAGGATCCGCCCTGAACATGGCGACGGCGACGGACACCGCCGCGCTGGCCGCCCACCTGGAAGCGCTCGAGCGCGCCCTGCATGACCCGGTGGTGCGTGCCGATGCCGCGCGCCTGGAGGCGCTGCTCGATCCGGATTTCAGCGAAATCGGCAGCTCGGGCAGCTGTTACGGGCGCGCCGCCGCGCTGGTCGAGATTCCCGCCGAGCGCGCCGTGGTGGAGATCGTCTCGGACGACTACCGCGTTGCCCTGCTGGCCCCGACCGTGGCGCAGGTGCGCTATCGCAGCTGGTATGTGGTCGACGGGGTGCGCCAGCGCACGGTGCTGCGCAGTTCGCTATGGCGGCTGCACGGCACGGCGTGGCGCGTGCTGTTCCACCAGGGCACGCCCGCGGCGTAGAGCCGACCGTTGGTCGGCTGACGTCGATATCCGGGGCGCGTTGAGGGCAGCCGAGCAACGGTCGGCGGTACGTGCGCGATGGCAGGGGCCCAAAAAGGTGGCGGCCCCGCCGGCTGACCTCGGCGCCCGCGTCGATCGATACCGTTGCTGCCTTCCGGCCCTGGCGGGATTTTCGACCTAGCGTCGCGAGGGGCCGACGGGGCCACCATAGAGACGTTCCAGGCACCGGGTGATCGAAATCAGCGGGTGCCGGAGGTGCAGTGCAGGGACAGCCCCGCAGTGCAGTCGCGCATTCTAGCGCATGCGCCGCGTGCAGTGCCAGCGGCGCGCTACTCAGCCGGCACGCCGCCAGAGCAGTTGCAGGTCGCCATCTACAAAGCCCAGGCCGATGCCCTGCACCTGCGCGGTCAGGCGCGGGCCGAAGCGGGGCGTGGCCAGGGCCTGCAGCAACTGACCGCGCACCGCCACCAGACACACTTCCCAGCGTTGGCCGGTCAGTGCATACGGCAGCTCGATCTCGCGTTGCGGCGGCGCCCAGATTTCATCGCAGGGCCAGTCGCTGTCGCCCGCGTCGAAACGGTCGGTACCGACCAGTTCGATGCAGAAGCCGGCATCGTCGCCGACCGCACCTTCGCTGAGGTTGAATGACAGGCCCACCACCTCGTCGGGCAGTGGCGACTGAAGCGCCTGTTCCAGCCAGGGGGCGAGCGTCGAATCGAGCGTCATGCGGGCATTCCTGTGCCAGGGCGGGTCAGGATGCCACGCCCGCCGCGCGCCTGCGTGGCTGAATCGGCGGTAGCCCGGGGCTGAACGCCGTGAGCAGCGGCGACACCGCAGACGCCGGCGGTGGTGCGGCGTTGCTAGAATCGCCGCAGGAGGAACGGCCTCCCCCGCAGCGGGACACACTGACCAGGACGGCCTGGCCCCTATCAAAGGAGGGCCACATGGCCTGGATTTATCTGTTGGCAGCCGGCGTACTGGAAATTGTCTGGGCGTTCGCGATGAAGCAGTCCGACGGCTTCAGCAAACTCACCCCCACCATCATCACCCTGGTCACCATGATCGCCAGTTTCTGGCTGTTGTCGCTGGCCATGCGCACCTTGCCCCTGGGTACCGCGTACACGATCTGGACCGGTATTGGCGCGGTGGGTGCGTTCGTCATCGGCATCACGTTCCTGGGCGAGCAGGTGAGTGCGATGCGCATCGCCGCGGCGGTACTGATCGTGAGCGGGCTGGTGCTGATGAAGCTGTCGAGCACCTGAGTCCTTTGGTGCTCACTCCAGTGGCAGCATGCGTTGCATGTCCACCGCGTCCAGGCCCGGGCCGTGGCCATCGGTCACGACCCGGGTGATGACGAACCCCAGCGCGGCATAGAAGTCGCAGGTGTGCTGGCTGGTGCTCAACACCACGCGGCGCGCGCCACGTGCGCGTGCCTGCTGCAGGCGCGCCTGCGCCAGTTCACGGCCCAACCCCTGCCGGTGCACGGTGTAGTCGACCATGCCCCAGCAGAACGCGGCGGTCAGCGCATCGTCTATCGCCACTCCACCGCAGGCCACCACCTGGCCGTGGCGTTCGATCACCAGATAGTCCGCAGATCGCGCGGGTTGCTGCAGGTAGCTGGAAAAATCCGCACGTTCATGCACGCCGAAAAACTGCGGCACGTTGCCATCGAAGATGGCCAGGCAGGCGGGTGCATCGGCAGCGGTGAAGGCGCGGATCGTGGACATGGGACTGCAGGCAGTGACGGGGTAGCACGACTGTGCCACGGAACCCGCTGTTGGTCCGCCGCGCTACCATCGGGGCGGACAGTGAGGCAGGAGGCCGGAATGTTCAGAGCGAAGATCGCCGCCTGCGTGGTGCTGGCAGCGTCGGTGTCGGGGTGCACGTACGTGGTCAAGGACACGGCCGTGGTCTGCGACACGGTGGGTCAGGCGCCGGTTCAGGCGACGCTGCCGGCGCTGGCGGGGCAGCCGGCACGCGACATCGCGCTGGTGCTGGACTACTGGCTGGTGGAGACCGCGCCGGGCCAGGAGGACAACGTGGTGTGGCTGGCGCTGAGCGCGAGCAATGCAGGACGGCGGCGCTACGACACGCGCCAGCACGGTGCCTATGCGCCGACCGTGTGGGGCCCGGGCGAAGCGCCGGTGCTGCTGTGGTACTCCTCGGCGGGCGCGTATCTGGTGCGGGAAGACGGCCAGCGCATCGCCGCCGATCCGGCGTTGTATCGCGGATTCAGCACGGCCTTGAGCGCCCGCCAGCGCCGCCCGGCCCGGTACGACGCGCGCCGGCTCGACCTCAACAGCGATGTCATCTGGGGGCCGCGCCAGGGCGGAGACCTCAACCAGGCCATCATGATCCGCTTCGATATTCCGCCACCGGGGCCGGACGCGCGCTGGACCCTGCATCCCGGCGAGGTGGCCGTGGGTGACACCGGCACCGTCGTGGCCTTTCCCGCGCGCGCCTTGTGCCTGCGCAAGGGCCATCGTGGCAAGGTGCACTGGAGCATGTTGCCGTGACGGGGTGGGGATCGGCGTCGCCCGTTGCTATGCCGGCGGGGTAGAGCCACCCCATGGGTGGCTGCACTGCGCAAACGGGGTAGAGCCACCCCATGGGTGGCTGCGCGCCGGGAACCAAAGCCACCCATGGGGGGGGCTCTACCGGGGATTCTTTTGCGTCGCGCAAAAAAAAAGGCCGCCCCGTAGGGCGGCCTTTTCATGTGTGTGGCGGAGAGAGGGGGATTCGAACCCCCGAAGCGCGGTTTAGACGCTTACACACTTTCCAGGCGTGCTCCTTCAACCGCTCGGACACCTCTCCGGACCTGCTGCGATAACCCGCTGCAGGGGCGCAGATTCTAGCGGGGGAATCGCAAACGCACAAGCGGCACGAGACGGAGGGCAGGGGGGCTGGACAGGCGTGGCACAATGGACGTCCCGATGAAGACGGTGGCCTGATGTCCTATCTCGTCCTTGCCCGCAAGTGGCGTCCGAAGCGTTTTGCCGAGCTGGTGGGCCAGGAACACGTGGTCCGTGCGCTCAGCAATGCGCTGGACAGCGGCCGGGTGCACCATGCGTTCCTGTTTACCGGTACCCGCGGGGTGGGCAAGACCACCATCGCGCGTATTTTCGCCAAATCGCTGAACTGCGAGCAGGGCACCAGCGCCGACCCGTGTGGCCAGTGCCCGGCCTGCCTAGATATCGATGCCGGGCGCTACATCGACCTGCTCGAGATCGATGCCGCGTCCAACACCGGCGTGGATGACGTCCGCGAGGTGATCGAGAACGCCCAGTACATGCCCTCGCGGGGCAAGTACAAGGTCTACCTGATCGACGAAGTGCACATGCTCTCCAAGGCGGCGTTCAATGCGCTGCTGAAGACGCTGGAAGAGCCGCCGGAGCACGTGAAGTTCCTGCTGGCCACCACCGACCCGCAGAAGCTGCCGGTGACGGTGCTGTCGCGCTGCCTGCAGTTCAACCTGAAGCGGCTGGACGAAGACCAGATCCAGGGCCAGATGACCCGGATCCTGGCCGCCGAGGAGATCGAGTCCGACCCGACCGCGATCGTGCAGCTGGCCAAGGCGGCCGACGGCAGCCTGCGCGATGGCCTGTCGCTGCTCGACCAGGCTATTGCCTACGCGGGCGGCGCGCTGCGGGAAGACGTGGTGCGCACCATGCTGGGTACGGTCGACCGCACCCAGGTGGCCGCCATGCTGGACGCTCTGGCCGATGGCGACGGCGTGCGCCTGTTGCAGGTGGTCGCCGCGCTGGCCGAGTTCTCGCCGGATTGGAGTGGCGTGCTCGAGGCGCTGGCCGAGGCCCTGCACCGCATCCAGGTGCAGCAGCTGGTGCCGGGCGCGCAGTCCGACGGCGAGGGTATCGATGCTGCGGCGTTCGCCCAGCGGCTGCGCCCGGAAGTGGTGCAGCTCTGGTACCAGATGGCGCTGGGTGGCCGGCGCGACCTGTACCTGGCCCCGAGCCCGCGTGCGGGCTTCGAAATGGCCGTGCTGCGCATGCTGGCATTCCGTCCGGCTGCCGCGGTACCGCCGGTGCCGCGCGATCCGGGTACCGGCACCGAGCTGAACAACGGCGCCGGCAGCCCCGCCCAGGGCAGCGGCATGGCCGCGGCGCCTGTGGCCGCGGCGGCTGCGCCGGTTGCCCGGATGGTACCGGCCGCAGCCAGCGTCACCCCGGTGGCGCCGGTAGTGGCCGTGGCCGCCGCCGTGGCCGCCCCGGCTGCGGCGCCGGAAAGCGCCCGGCCGACCCCGCCCCCGGCCGCCGAGCCGGCGCCGGAAGACGACCTGCCGCCGTGGCACCCGTCCGGTGCCGAGGCGCGTGACGAGGCGCTGGCCGCCGAGCTGGCCAGCCCCGATGCGGCCATGGTGGCCCCGTGGGAGGCGCCGCCGGCGCGTCCCGCCGCACCGGCCCCGGCCCCGGTGGTGGCGCCGGCTGCCGTGGCGCGCCCGCAGGGCATCGCCATTGCGCCTTCGGCGCCTGCCGCCGAGGCGGGCGCTGCTGCGCCCATCGCCTTGGCCTCGCCCGAAGCCTGGCTGGAACTGGTTGCCCAGAGCCAGCTCAACGGCCCCTCGCGGCAGCTGGCGGCTCACGCGGCGTTCATCAGTTTTCAGCACGGCATCTTGAAACTGGCGGTATCGCCCGGATTTGAGTATCTGTGTTCGGACCGTTCGCTGGCAGCGCTGACCGATGCGCTGTCCGGCCCGCTGGGGCAGACCCCGCGGATCGTGATCGAACATGGCAACGCCGAGGCCGAAACGCTGCACCAGCGTTCCGACCGCCAGCGTGGCGAGCGGCAACAGGCGGCCGAAGCCGCCTTCATGGCCGACCCGCAGGTGCAGGTGCTTATCCAGCAGCACGGCGCGCGGGTCGTGACCGATTCCATCCGTCCTTTTGATGAGTAACACGACATGCGCGGCAACATCGCCCAATTGATGCAGCAGGCCCAGAAGATGCAGGAAAACCTGCAGAAGGCCCAGGAAGACCTCGCCAAGCTGGAAGTCACCGGCAGCGCCGGCGGTGGCATGGTCAGCGTGACCCTGACCGGCACCAAGGAGTGCCGCAAGGTGCGCATCGATCCGTCCATCCTGGGCGATGCGGAAATGACCGAAGACCTGGTCGCGGCCGCCTTCAACGATGCGTCCAACAAGATCGACGCCGAATCGAAGAACCGCATGGGTTCGGCCACGGCGGGCATGCAGCTGCCGCCGGGCATGAAGCTGCCGTTCTGACCCACCGCAGGTGCCGGGCCCGCGCCCGGTACCGGTGGGGTGACCACGACGCGAAGCCTTCGGGCTTCGCGCGTTCGTTTCTGAGATGAGCCCATCGCCATGAGCCTGCCCCTGCTCGAACAATTGATCGAGGCCTTCCGTGTGTTGCCGGGCGTCGGCCAGAAAACCGCCCAGCGCATGGCCTACCACGTGCTGGAGCGCGAGCGTGTGGGCGGGCAGAAGCTGGCCGAGGTGCTGGCCAAGGCGATCGAACGCATCGGCCATTGCGTGCAGTGCCGCGATTTCAGCGAGACCGAGACCTGCGCGGTGTGCGCCAATGGCAGCCGTGAGCGGCAGCAGCTGTGCGCGGTGGAATCGCCCGCCGACCGGCTGGCGATCGAACATGCGACCGGTTTCCGTGGCGTGTACTTCGTGCTGCAGGGGCGGCTGTCGCCGCTGGACGGCGTGGGCCCGCGCGAGCTCGGCCTGGACCAGCTGGAGGCCCGCCTGAAGCAGGGCGAGGTGCAGGAGCTGATCATCGCCACCAGCGCCACGGTGGAAGGCGAAGCCACCGCGCATTACCTGGCGCAGCTGGCCCGCGCGCACAAGGTGCGCCCCAGCCGGTTGGCCCAGGGCCTGCCGCTGGGCGGTGAGCTGGAATACGTGGATCGCGGCACGCTGTCGCACGCGTTCGGCACGCGCACCGAAATCCAGGAATGACCCCGGGCAATCGCGCCGCGCCAGCAGGGTAGAGCCGACCGTTGGTCGGCAGGCCGCGCGGACCGCACCTCGCCTGCACCCCGCCGCACCCGTCGAAACCGGCGGCGCATCCGCGCTACTCTCCTAGCCCGTGTTCCAGAGAGGCGCCCCATGAGCCAAGACACCCTGTTCGGCAAAATCATCCGCCGCGAAATCCCGGCGACCATCGTCTATGAAGACGACGATGTGCTCGGCTTCAAGGACATCGCCCCGCAGGCACCGGTGCACGTTCTTTTCATTCCCAAGAACGACGCCATTCCGACCCTGGACGACGTGCAGCCCGCGCAGGCGCACCTGATCGGCAAGCTGGCGCTGGCGGCGGCCGAGTACGCCCGTCGCGAAGGCTTCGCCCAGAACGGCTACCGCATCGTCATGAACTGCCGCGAAGACGCCGGGCAGACCGTGTTCCACATCCACCTGCACCTGCTGGCCGGCGCACCGCTGGGCCACTTCGGCACGCCGAACCCCTGAGGGGGTAGAGCCACCCCATGGGTGGCTGCGCGGCGCCGGATCCAAGGGCAGCCACCCATGGGGTGGCTCTACCTCATCGGCGTGTCCGTTGGGGGTTGGTCCACGGTGCAACAAAAAAAGCCGCCCTTTGGGCGGCTTTTTTTGCAAGGCACACCGACCAACGGTCGGTATCTACCCGATTACCACCAGCCCCAGCCGCGGTAGCCCCAGCCCGGGCCCCAGCCCGGACCCCACGGCCCGTACGGGTAAGCCGGCACCACGTCCACCTGGCGCTGTTCCGGCCACAGGTAGATGACATCGGCGTCCAGCTTGGGCAGGCGGTAGTCGTACTCGCCGATGCGGGTGTTCTCGTACCCGGCGATCTTGCCGATGAAGGTCACATCGCGGCCCGGCTCGAACACCGCCGGGTCGTAGAAGCCGGCGCGGCAGGCGACGAAGCGGCCGTCGCTGGCGTCGGCCGAGGTGGTGCTCGGGCGGCCACTGCCGTTGAGCGGGCGCGAGATCATCTGGAAACAGGTCTGGCCTTGGGCCGGATTGGTTTCGATGATGCGGCCACCCCAGCGCACCGGGGTACCCACCTGCTGGGTGGGCACCGCATCGCGCGGGCTGACCATGCTGAACTGGCCTTGCAGCGGTTTGGGGGCGGTCGCACAGGCGGCCAGCGCCAGCGAAGCAGCGAGGGGAAGCAGAATCTGGATCTTCATGGGGATGCTCCGGAGGACGGGCGATGCCTGCGCAGGTCGCGCAATAATGAAGTGAGGTCGACGTCCGCGCCAGCGTAGCGCGCGAGAACGAAACGGCTGCTGAGCGACAACAGCGCCGGGTCGGGCCGCTGCTGGTGGACGCGCCGGGCCCAGCGATCCGCTGGCTCGGCACTGTCACGCGCCAGGCCAAGCCGGGCGTAGCGCCGCCCCAGCCGGTGCCAGGCGCGCAACAGCGGGTCGCGCTCGCGTTCGCCACGGCCCAGCAGCCACGCCATCCAGCCTAGCGTGGCCAGCGCGAAGACCGTGAAAACGGCAATCAGCTGCGCCGGCTCCAGCTTGTCGATGCCCAGCGGGCGGAGCATGCGCTGCTGGCGATCGGCATCGAAGGACAGCACCAGGTCGTTCCAGCCCCGGCGCAGCCAATCGGTGGCTTGGCCAAGCTGCAGCCAGCGGCTCTGCAGAGTGACGTCGCCGCTGCCCTGCAGCCGGTCTTCCAGGGTGTCGTAGATGCGCTCGGGGGCGACTGCGGCGGTCGGGTCCACGCGCACCCAGCCGCGCTCGGGCAACCATACTTCGGCCCAGGCATGGGCATCCATGCGCCGCACCACCCAGTAATTGCCGTAGGGGTTGCGCACGCCGCCGGCAAATCCGGTGACCACGCGCGCGGGAATGCCGGCGTTGCGCATCAGCACCACGAAGGCCGAGCTGAAGTGCTGGCAGAAGCCAACCTGCTGGTCGAACAGGAACTCGTCCACGCCATCGCGACCGGGCAGCGGCGTGGTCAGGCTGTAGGCGAAGCGGGCGCGGATCCAGTCCAGCGCGCGCGCCACGATGGCCGCATCGTTGTTGCCGGCGTCGGCGCGCCACTGCCGGGCCAGGGCGGCCGTGCGCGGATTGAAGCCGTCCGGCAACTGCAGGGCCTGCTGGCGCTCGTACGGACGCAGTGCGTCGCGGTAGCGGCTGGGTGGGGCGGACTGCAGGCGCCAGCGGGTGAGGGTGCTCAGGTTGCTGCGGCTGCGCAGGCTGTGGTCGGCATCCAGCGCGCTGCCTGGCGGGGCCTGCAGCGGCAGGTCCAGCGCCACCAGCTGGCGGCGGTCGGTGGGCTCGTAATCGATCTGGTAGTCCCAGCGCAGCGTGCCCGAGGTGACGGCGGCGGGGGGGCGCTGCCGGGCGTCCTGATCCCGGGTCCAGCTGCGGCCATCGAAGCGGCTCATCACCGGGCCGCGCCAGTAGCGCTGCTCGGGCGCCGGCACCGCGCCGAAGAACGTCACGCGCAGGGCGGGCGCGTCGTCGGCCATCAGGTCCAGCCACTGCCCCGGTTCCATGCGGTCGGACAGGCCCGGCTTGCCCACTGCCCGGTCGGGAATGCCCCACAGCGGCTCGCTCAGGCGCGGGAACAGCCAGAAGCCGGCCAGCGCCAACGGCAGGCCAAGTGCGACCAGACGGCCGACGCCGCGCAGCTGGCCGCCCAGGCGCGGGCTGGGCGCCTGGCCTTCGGCATGGGCCAGCCGCTGCAATGCGAGCAGGGCGGTAAGCGCGGCCAGCACGGCCAGCGCCATGGTCAACGGCCCCTGGTCGAGCAGGAAGGCCGCGAACGGTGCGAACAGGGCAAATCCCAGCAGGCTGCGGGCATCGCGCAGGCTGTGCAGTTCGCTGGATTTCAGTGCCAGCATGGCCGCCAGCAATGCGCAGCCGGTATCGCGGCCGGGGCGCGCGCCCATCTGCCAGTAGATGGCGGCCAGCATGCACAGCACCAGTGCCAGGCGCAGCACGGCAGGCAGCACGCGTTGGCGGGCCGCCAGGGCGGTGACCAGCGCGACCAGCGCGATGATGGCGGCGAGCAGGTCAGGCAACTGCAGCAGCAGCGGCACCAGGCCCAGGCCGGCGCTGGCCAGGGTCCAGCGCCGCGCGCTGGGGCTCAGGGTGGGGGACGTGGGCTCAGCCATGCGGCATCAGCGCCAGTGCGCGTTGGCACAGGTGGTGGTGGGCGCTGCCATTTCCCGGCCCCAGTACCGGCTGCCCGGGCAGCTGCAGGGTGTAGCGGCGGCCATCGCGCTCGGCAAGGTCCACCCAGCGTGCCAGCCGCGCGATGCGTGCTTCGACCGGCAGCGCGGCCAGCTGTCGCCAGTCCAGCAGCACGTCCACGCCGACCGGTTTTTCATACTCGCGCACCAGCAGCGTGTCGCGCCGGGCCGAGTGCTTCCAGGCGATGCTGCGCGGCGGGTCGCCCGCGCGGTAGGGGCGCAGTTGATGCAGTTCATCGCCGCTGGCATGCACGCGGGTATGCAGCGGGTCGCCGCCACTTTCCGGCAGGGCGGGCGCCTGGAGTTCGGGGGCGGCGTAGACCAGCAGCGGTGCTTCGGGCCAGACCCACGACCAGGCGCGCACCAGGCCCAGCGGCTGGGTAGTGGAGATGCGGATGCGTGCCAGATCGAGCCAGCCGCGTCGCACGGTGGGCAGCATCAGGTCCACTTCGACCTGGTCGGTGTCCAGTAGATGGCCGAAGGCCACCGCCCGATCAAGGGCCAGTTCGAGCCCGCGTCGTGCGCGTGCGTCGGGCCGCGACAGGCTGATCCGCAGCCGCATCGGCTGGCCGGCATGCACTGGTTCGGCCGACACCGCATCGATCTGCAGCCCGGACAACTGCAAGTGCGCGCTGATGGTGCTGGCGATCGCGACGGTGGCCAACAGCAGCGCCAGCAGCAGTGCCGGGTTGTTGTTGTAGTTCAGTGCGCCCAGCAACATCGCCACCAGCAGCGTGGTCACGAACATGCCGAAGCGGGTGGGCAGCACGTAGATGCGGCGCCGGTCGAGCCGGCGCGGCAAGGCTTCGGGCTGCCGTGGCCGCGCCAACAACTGCAGCTTCTGCCAGCGGTCTCCCCAGCCGCGGCGCATCTCAATCCACCGCGACGGTCTGGAGGATCGCGCGGGCCAGTGCCGGGCCGGTGCTGGCTTCCGCTTCCGGCACCAGGCGATGGCCGGCGACGGCCACGAACAGGGTCTGCACGTCCTCGGGCACCACGTGGGTGCGACCGAGCAGCAGCGCATGCGCCTTGGCCGCGTGCAGCAGGGCGAGCCCGGCGCGGGGCGACAACCCCACGCGCACGCCGGCGTGCTGGCGGCTGCGGGTGAGCAGGGCCTGCACGTAGTGGATCAGTGCGTCGCTGGCATGCACCTGGCGGGCCGCTTCGCGCAGCGTGCGCACCTGTGCGTCGTCCAGGCGCGGCTGCGCCTGTGCGATCAGGTGGCGGCGGTCGGTGCCGCGCAGCAGCTCGCGTTCGGATTCGGCATTGGGGTAGCCCAGTGCCAGCCGCAGCAGGAAGCGGTCCAGCTGCGAGTCGGGCAGCGGGAAGGTGCCCGACAGGTCCACCGGGTTCTGCGTTGCGATCACGAAGAACGGATCGGGCAGCGGGTGGGTGACACCGTCCAGGGTGACCTGTTGCTCGGCCATCGCTTCGAGCAGTGCGCTCTGCGTGCGCGGTGGCGCGCGATTGATTTCGTCGGCCAACAGCACGTGGGTGAACACCGGGCCGGGATGGAACTGGAATTGCCGGCTGGCCGCATCGTAAACCGAGACGCCGAGCACATCTGCGGGCAGCAGGTCCGAGGTGAACTGCACGCGCTGGAAACCCAGCCCGAGGCTGGAGGCCATGGCATGGGCCAGCGTGGTCTTGCCCAGGCCCGGCAGATCTTCGATCAACAGGTGGCCACCCGAGAGCAGGGCGACGAACGCCAGCCGCACTTCATGTGCCTTGCCCAGCACCAGACCGTTGACCTGGTCCTGGGCGCTGCGGAGGGCCTGTCGCACTACATCGGTTAGCATGGCTGGCACCTGGGGCGAATTTTCCATGTCCGTCTCGTGTCGATGATTCCTTCGATTCTATAGAGCAATGCAGGGCGAACAACGCGCACGCACAATTTTTCTGCTGTTGTGGACGCTGGTCACCGCAGTGAAGCTGGTGATCGCCGCGCGTCTGCCGTTGTTCGTGGACGAAGCGTTCTACTGGCAGGAGGGCCAGCACCTGGCCGCGGCCTATTCCGACCTGCCGGGGCTGACGGCCTGGCTGTCGCGGCTCGGGGTGGAGCTGGGCGGCGCGCACGTGCTGGCCCAGCGCCTGCCGTTCCTGGCCATCGGCGCGGCGCTGCCGTGGTTGCTCTCGCGCATTGCCACGCGCTGGTTCGGTGCAGTGGCGGGCTGGCAGGCCGGCAGCCTGACCTTGCTGATGCCGTTGTCGGGCACGCTGGGCATCCTGGCCGTGCCGGACGTGCCGATGGCGCTGGCGGCGGTGCTGTGCCTGGATGCCGGTGCACGCCTGCTGCGCAACGTGGACGCCGCGTCGGCCATGAAGCTGGCGCTGGGCCTGATGATCGGCGCGCTCAGCCATTACCGTTTCATCGGCGTGATCGTGGTCGGCTTCATCGCGCTGCTGCTGTTGCCACAGGGGCGCCGCATGCTGCGCGATCCGCGCGTATGGGTGGCGCTGGCGGTCGGGGTACTGGCGTGGTTGCCGTTGCTGTCGTGGAACGCCGACAACCAGGATGCCGGCCTGAAATTCCAGGTGGTCGAACGCCACCCGTGGGCGTTCGAATGGAGTGGTCTGTGGTTCCTGGTGATCCAGCCGATGCTGGTCACCCCGATCCTGTGCATGGCGATGTGGAAGGTGGCGCTGGCCGGCACCCGCAGCGGCGGCGGTGCGCGTGCGCAATGGCGCTATTTCGGCCTGGTGGGCGCGGTGTCGACCGTGGCGATCTTCGGGCTGGGCTTCTTCACCGATGTGGAGCGCATCAGTTTCCACTGGCCGCTGCCGGGCTATCTGGCGCTGCTGGTGGCGGTGCCGGTGGTGCTCAACGGCTGGCCGCGCTGGCTGCGGCGCACTGGCTGGTGGCTGGCCGGTACCGGCCTGGCACTGGCCTTCGGGTATTACCTGATGGCGTCCACGCCGAACCTGCGCGAGCAGCTGGCCGGCGACAAGTACTACCCGCGCAATTTCGCCGGCTGGGAACCGCTGGCCGCGGCGGTGCGCGAGGAACTGGCGAGCATGCCCGCAGGCACGCGGGTGCTGGCCGGCAACTTCAAGGTGGGGGCCGAGCTCGGCTTCCAGCTGCGTGATCCGTCCATCGAAGTGCTGCGCCACCCGCTCAACGACAAGCACGGGCGCAGCGCGCAGCTGGGGCTGTGGGGGCTGTTGCACGACGGCCAGCGCAACGCGCCGATGCTGCTGGTGCTGTCGCCCAGCGACCAGCGTTACCGCGACCTGCTGCAGCGCTATCACGCGGTGTGCGAGCAGGTCGGTCCCCTGCCACCGCCGCGGGTGGTCAGCAACGATCATGGCTACCAGCGCTTCCTGCTGTTCAAGCTGCCAGCCGAGCGCGCGTCGGGCCCGTGCGTGACCCCGGCGATGGCCTGGATCGATACGCCCCAGGCGGACGCAACCGTCACCGGGGTGGTGGAGGTGCGTGGCTGGGCCTTCAAGGACGGGGTGGGGCTGTCGCGGGTGGAGGTGCTGCTGGACGGCAAGGCCGTGGCCGACGCGGACTACGGCCGCACGTACGACATCACCAGCTTCTGGACCCAGTCCAACGACCCGCAGCATCCCAACGTGGGCTTCACCGCCCGGGTCGATACGCGCGCACTGGCACCGGGCAGGCATTGGCTGGGCCTGCGCCTGCATGGGCGCGACGGCAGCGTGGAGCGCTGGCAGGAACAGGTACTGCAGGTGCCCGCGCGCTGAGCGCCGCGCCGCCCGGGTTCAGGGCAGGGTGTAACCGGCCTGGCGCAGCAGCGCGCTGGTGGCGATCAGGGGCAGCCCGATCAGCGCCGTGGGGTCGCGGTTCTCGATGGCCTCGAACAGGGCGATGCCCAACCCTTCGCATTTGAAACTGCCGGCGCAGTCCAGCGGCTGCTCGGCGGCGACGTAGCGGGCGATCGTGGCCGCATCCAGGGCGCGGAAGTGCACCTGGGTCAGGTCGCAGGCCCCCAGCTCGCGATCGTCGCAGCGCACGCTGACCGCGGTATGGAACGCCACCACCTGGCCGGACATGGCCGCCAGCTGTGCCTGCGCCGCGGCGACCGTGCCCGGCTTGCCCAGCGGGGAACCGTTCAGCTCGGCGACCTGGTCCGACCCGATCACCCAGCGTCCGGGGTGGCGGGCGGCCACCTCGGCCGCCTTGGCCTGCGCCAGACGCACCGCCAGCGCACGGGGGGCTTCACCCGGCTGCGGGGTCTCATCCACGTCCGGGCGTGCGCAGTCGGGCGCCAGGCCCAGCCGGTGCAGCAGTTCCAGGCGGTAGCGGGAGGTGGAGGCAAGCACGGGCGGAAGCATGCGAAAATACCGGTCGGTGGGGTCGGCAGTCTGGCCGTGACGGCCGGACGGGGCAAGCCGGTACAGGATGGATTTGACAGCCGGGCAGACGGTCCTTAACATTCAGCGGCTTATGTCCGCGAACGTGCCCGAATTGCTGGATGCTTGGCGGATGGTCGCAGCACGCAGGTGCTTCGACGGCCAGGTGAATCTAGCTGAATTGACCCGCCTGCAAGGGCTTGTTGCCGATACCGAAGGTCAGTGCACCTATGCACTGGAATTCGCGCACGACGACATCCTGCGGGTATCCTATGTTGAACTGACCATCGAAACCGCGTTGCCGCTGATCTGTCAGCGCAGCCTGCAGCGCTTCCTGCTGCCGGTATCGATGGTGCAGCGGCTCGGCCTGATCCGCAGCGAAGAGGAAGAATCCTCGTTGCCGGAAGGGTACGAACCGTGGCTGGTGCCCGAAGACGGCATGCTGCGACCGCTGGAACTGGTCGAGGACGAACTGGTCCTGGCCGTGCCCGTTGTGCCGTTGTCTCCCGATGGGCAGGCAGTGGACCGCGACTGGGCACCGACCGAAGAAGAAATCAGCAAGGCCAACCCGTTCGCGGCGTTGGCGGCATTGAAAAAACAATAGCAGCCGGATTGTCGTCGGCGGCTGCGGCGAAAGCGAAGACTGTGCTGGGCGCTGGCGTCCTGCGCGACGAAACGACGAAGCAAAACGAACCGAGTTTGGAGCAATCCCATGGCTGTGCAGAAATCCCGTGTCACCCCGTCCCGCCGCGGTATGCGCCGTGCGCATGACGCCCTGAGCGCCAAGCAGCTGTCCACCGATCCGACCACCGGTGAAGTGCATCTGCGTCACCACATCACCGCTGACGGTTTCTACCGTGGCAAGAAGGTGATTGCGACCAAGTCGAATTCGGCCGTCGAAGAAGATTGATCCGTGAAGGCCGCTGCCCGGTCGGGCAGCGGCCTTTACTCCATTCTTCCCGGCTGTCGGTGTTGATGGCCGTGCTACAGGACATGCAATGAGCAAGCGGATCTACTCGAGGATCGCGGGCACTGGTAGCTATTTGCCCGAAAAAGTGTTGACCAACCAGGATCTGGAGAAAATGGTCGACACCACCGATGAGTGGATCCAGTCGCGAACGGGTATCCGTGAGCGGCACATTGCGGCGGAAAACGAAACCACCAGCGACCTCGGCTACCACGCCGCGGTGCGTGCGCTGGAAGCGGCCGGTATCGACGCTTCGCAGCTGGACATGATCGTGGTGGGTACTACCACGCCCGATCTGATCTTCCCCTCCACCGCGTGCCTGATCCAGGCCAAGCTCGGTGCGAGCGGGTGCCCTGCCTTCGACGTCAACGCAGCCTGTTCGGGCTTCGTGTTCGCGTTGAGCGTGGCGGACAAATTCATTCGTTCCGGTGATGCACGCCATGTGCTGGTCATCGGTGCGGAAACCCTGACCCGGATCGTCGACTGGACCGAGCGCACCACCTGCGTGCTGTTCGGCGACGGCGCCGGCGCGGTCGTGCTGAAGGCCGACGAAGACACCGGCATCCTGAGCACCCACCTGCATTCGGATGGCAGCAAGAAAGAGCTGCTGTGGAACCCGGTGGGCGTGTCGGCCGGTTTCGGCGAGGGCGAGAACGCCCGCGGCGCGATCCTGATGAAGGGCAACGACGTGTTCAAGTACGCCGTCAAGGCGCTGGATTCGGTCGTCGACGAAACCCTGGAAGCGAACGCGCTGACCAAGGCCGACCTGGACTGGCTGATCCCGCACCAGGCCAACCTGCGCATCATCGAAGCCACGGCCAAGCGCCTGGACATGTCGATGGAGCAGGTGGTGGTGACGGTGGACAAGCACGGCAACACGTCGTCTGCGTCGGTGCCGATGGCGCTGGACGTGGCGATCCGTTCCGGGCGCGTCGAGCGTGGCCAGCTGCTGCTGCTGGAAGCCTTCGGCGGCGGCTTCACGTGGGGTTCGGCCCTGCTGCGCTATTGATAGCACTCGTTACGACAACGTGACGCTTTCATTACGGCCCCATTAGGGGCCGTATGCATTTCAGGAGACCTGTCATGGTTGAGCCCATCGTCATTGAAGGGCAACGTGCCTGGCTGAAGCAGTACGGCGAGGGAAGCCGCGCGGTAGCCTTGGGCCTGCTCAATTTTGTTGCACACCGTTTCCAGCTCGATGCGCTGCGCCCGCCGCCGCACCGGGGTGGCGATGCCGCGAAGGAAACCGAGGCGCGTCGGCTGGGTGAGCTGGCTGCGCAGGGGGTGAACGTGCCCCACGTGATCGGCAGTGGTCACGCGGCGCTGGTGCTGGAAGACAACGGCAGTTCGTTCAATACCTGCCTGCGCCAGGCCGATGCGGCCGGGCGCGACGTGCTGGTGGCGGCGGCAATGCAGGCCATCGCGGCGGCGCATGCCAAGGGGGCCTATTTCGGCCAGCCGTTGCCGCGCAACCTGACCTGGGACGGGGCGAAGGTGGGCTTCATCGATTTCGAGGAAGACCCGCTGGAGGTGATGGACCTGGCACAGGCGCAGGCGCGCGATTGGCTGATGTTCGGCTACGGCGTGGCGAAATACTACGAGGACCGTCCGCAGCAGTTGCAGGCGCTGATGGCGCAGGCGATGGACGGGGTGGGAGCGCCGGTGATCGCACATGCGCACGCGGTGTCGGGGCGGCTGCAAGGGCTGGCCCGCGCCAGCCTGAAAATGGGCCGTTCGGCGCGCGCACTGGCTCACGCGATTCTGATCGTGCACGGGGCCACGACGCTGGGCGTGCTGATGCTGGCGGTGATCTGCTACGACTTCTTCTCCGACGGCGACCTCGACATCCTGCAGTTGTTGGTTTGATCGGGTGGGGCTTTTTTGAAGCCAGAGCTCTAAGAGCCTAGAGCCAGAGCGTTGTTACTCGCTTGGGTCGTGCCGGGTCGGCGTGAGTGGGTTGGCGGGACACGCCGTGAATCCATCCCTGGAGGCTCGTGGGCGCCATCCATGGCGCCCAACGGTCCCGCCAACCCACCCACGCCGACCCC